>NZ_VPEC01000018.1:0-68351 GCF_013417355.1 Acinetobacter sp. YH12255 | reverse complement strand
GGATGAAATGTTTTAAGATTTTATCTTGTGTATATAGAAATCGTCGTAAACGATTAAACCTGCGGTTTAATTTACTTGCTGGCATATACAATTTAGATTGGGTGAAAGATAAACAATTAAATTGGTTAAAAAATGATTTATGAAGGAAGTCTACTGTTTTGAAGGGAAGCCAGAGTATTTAGAAGTAGATATCATTGATAATCTTAAAAATGAATATTCAAATATTTATGATACTTCATGGTTATTACAACCATTTAAAGTAGATTTGAAAGAAAATGCACCTAATAATATAGGACGACCACCTCAGCTTGAGAAATTGTTGGAACTATCAGAGTCATTGTGTTTTTCTTATGGTTATAGTCGAATAGATTTTTTATTATCACAAGATCAAGTGTTTTTTAGTGAAATTACCCTAACACCGAATGCGGGTCGCATGATCATAACACCTATAGAATGGGATCAAAAACTTGGTTCTCTATGGAAGTCATGTTAGTAATTTAAATATATAAGGACCCATGCTAATAAAATAGAGTGAGTCCTTTTTAGAGTTTTAGACTTGATAAAAGTCTCGATACCAGTTCACGAACTGTTTTACTCCATCTTCTACGGATACTGAAGGTTTATAACTTACACTTTGTTCCAGAGCAGAACTATCTGCAAAAGTATCCGGTACATCACCTGGTTGCAGTGGTAGTAAGTCTAGGATTGCTTCTTTGCCCACAGCTTTTTCAATGGCACGGATATATTCAATCAGTTTCACTGGCGAATTATTTCCGATGTTAAAGATGCGGAACGGGGCATTGCTGGTTGATGGATCAGGGTTATTACTATCCCAGTCTAGGTTGGGTGCAGCAATCTGGTCACTGGAACGGATCACCCCCTCAGCAATATCTACGACAAAGGTAAAGTCACGGGTATGGTTGCCGTGGTTAAAGACCGGAATAGGTTTGCCTTCAATAATGTTTTTGGTGAACTTGAATAGTGCCATATCTGGGCGACCCCAAGGACCATAAACGGTAAAGAAGCGCAGGCCTGTCGTTGGTAGCTTAAATAGATGGCTATAGCTATGCGCCATCAATTCATTGGCACGTTTGGTTGCTGCATAAAACTGGATCGGATGATCAACACCATGTTTTTCACTAAAAGGCATGGTGGTGTTGGCACCATAGACACTGCTGGTGCTGGCATAGGTCAGATGTGGCGTTTTGGCATAGCGACAGGCTTCAATAATATTGGTAAAGCCTACAATATTGCTTTCGACATAGCTCATTGGGTTTTCAAGCGAATAGCGTACACCTGCCTGTGCTGCCAGATGAATCACGCGATCAAATTGATGCTCCTGAAAACACTTTTCGACCGCAGCTTTATCTGCGAGGTTAGCATGAATAAAATTGAACTGCCCCGTCTGCTGTTCTGCCGTTTGAATTAACAGATCTACACGTGCCTGTTTTAACGCTGGATCGTAGTAGTCATTCATGTTGTCGAACCCGACGACATCATCACCACGTTCTAAAAGCTTTTTGGAAACATGAAATCCAATAAAACCTGCTGCACCTGTTACCAGAATTTTCATTCATCGCCTCCAAAAATATCACGTGTATAAACTTTATCTTCAACATTACTGAGATCTTTAGATCGACGATTGGTGATGATCACCTCTGCCCGCTGTTTAAAAATTTCTAAATCAGTAATTACTTCAGATTTAAAGAACTCTGCTTCTTTGAGCGTTGGCTCGTAGATAATGACTTCAATACCTTTAGCCTTAAGGCGTTTCATCACGCCTTGGATGGCAGAGGCACGGAAATTATCTGAACCACTTTTCATGACCAGTCTATAAATCCCGACCACCGACGGATTTCTAACTAAAATGGAATCGGCAATGAAGTCTTTACGGGTACGGTTAGAATCCACAATGGCCTGTATCAGATTGCTTGGTACCTGACTGTAGTTAGCCAATAACTGCTTGGTATCTTTTGGTAGGCAGTAACCGCCATAACCAAAGGAAGGGTTGTTATAGTGGTTGCCAATTCGCTGATCCAGACAGACACCTTCAATAATTTGCTGAGTATCTAAACCGAACGTTTGTGCATAGGTATCTAGTTCATTGAAGAAAGCCACGCGCATAGCCAGATAGGTATTGGCAAATAACTTGATTGCTTCAGCTTCGGTTGAGTCAGTAAACAGAACAGGGCTGTCTTTTTTGATTGCACCTTCAATCAGCATATCTGCAAATTGTTGGGCACGCGCTGACTTCTCTCCAACAATAATACGTGATGGATAAAGGTTGTCATGTAGGGCTTTACCTTCACGCAAAAATTCTGGAGAGAAAATAATATTTTCTGTATTAAATTTCTCTTTTACGGTTTTGGTGAAGCCCACAGGAACCGTAGACTTAATAATCATGACTGCTTGAGGATTAATCTCGGTTACATCACCAATGACACTTTCCACACTCTGGGTATTAAAATAATTGGTTTTAGTATCGTAATCCGTAGGTGTTGCAATAATGACAAAATCTGCGTTCTGATAAGCTTCATATTTGTCAGTTGTTGCCCGGAAGTTCAGTGGTTTTTCACTTAAAAAAGCTGAAATGTCATGATCCTGAATTGGAGAAACCTTCTGATTCAACATTTCAACTTTGCTGTCGATAATATCTAATGCCACGACTTCATGATGTTGTGAGAAGATCATGGCATTGGAAAGGCCGACGTAACCGGTACCTGCAACTGCTATTTTCATATCAACCTGATTATGTGTTTCTAATAGAGGGGGCTTGAGTTCAAGCCAATATTGGGGTTCTCAAAGCGACTGCACATCATACCATAAAGTATTTTTGAGTATGATGAAGGTGTTGAAAAGCAGGCAGTAACTTTGCTTTAGAAATGGTATGATATGGCGCAGAATGCTGGTGGAAGATGAATACATGCAGGAAAACGTAAGCGACTCACTGTCAGGCCAGACTCATACACAGTCTGAACAGAATATTGTGCTATGCATGAAGTGGGGCACCAAATATGGGGCAGAGTACGTCAATCGTTTATACAATATGGTCAAACGTCATACCACGGTTGATTTTAAAATGGTGTGTCTGACAGATCGTACTGAAGGCATTGATCCTGCTGTTGAATGTTTTCCAATTCCTCCATTGGCCCTGCCAGCAGGCAGTCCTGAACGCGGCTGGAATAAACTTTCTACATTTGAACCTGATTTATATGGTTTAAAAGGTAATGCACTATTCCTCGATTTAGATGTTGTCATTGTTGATAATATTGATAGTTTCTTTACCCATCCAGGTGATTTTCTGATTATCCATGACTGGAAACGCCCATGGCGTATTACCGGAAATAGTTCAGTTTATCGTTTTAAGTTAGGTGCTTTCCCGGGACTGATGCCATATTTCCGTGAACATTTTGACGAAATCCGCCAGAAATTCCGTAATGAGCAGGCTTATTTATCCTGGTATGTTGATCAGGAAAAGAAACTGAGTTATTGGCCGGATTCCTGGTGCAAGAGCTATAAATATCACTGTTTGCAAAAAATTCCCATGGCTTATTTCAAGCCACCAGTGAAGCCGGAAGGCGTCAAAATTATTATTTTCCATGGTGAAATCAATCCACCAGATGCCATTAATGGCGGTGGTGGTAAATGGTACCGTTATGTGTTGCCATCGCAATGGATCAAGGATGCTTGGCAATAATTATTAGATGTAATAATTTAGCCATCAGGTACATATTTTTAAGTGATAAAGTGAATGCAGCAGATTGATATTGTAATTGCCTGGGTGGATGGCAATGATCTTGAATTAAAAAGGAAACGTCATAAATATCTGACTGGTGAAGATGCATCTGATGCAGTCAGTGATACCCGTTTCGCCAGTGATAATGAAATCTACTACAACATTGCTTCAATCCTGAAATATGTACCTTTTTGCCGCAATATTTTTGTGGTGACAGATAACCAGCGTCCAGAATTTATTGATGAGTTTGCTGCACAAGGTCTGTGTTCTGCTGATAAGATCCGTGTAGTGGATCATCGGGAAATTTTTAAAGGTTATGAGCAGCATTTGCCCAATTTCAATACCCGATCGATTGAAAGTATGCTCTGGAATATTGAAGGATTATCAGACTACTTTATTTATTTGAATGATGACTTCTTCTTTAATTCAACCGCACAGGTAGACGACTTTCTAAACGGTGAGCGTTTGGTGATTTATGGTCACTGGCAAAGCAGTTTTGCGCTGAAGACAAAGTTGAAGTATCGCCAATTTTTGCAGCGCCAATTTGGCAAGCCGATTCAACCGAAGCATATGATTGCACAAATGTTAGGCGCGGATATCTTAGGCTTTAAAAAGTTTTTCGAGATCCATCATTATCCACATATTGTGGATCGTCATGTTTTGAAAGATTATTTTCTGACAGATCCACAGTTGCTGGAAACCCAGATTAAATACAAGTTCCGCAGTGTAGAGCAGCTTAATCCCATTTCACTGATGAATCATCTCAAGATTCAAAAGCAGCAAGCTGAGCTGAAGCCTGATATTGAATTGGCTTATCTAAAAAATGAAGATAGCCTTGGCAGTTTCGTTTCAGCCTTGACCAATCCTGCAATAAAATATGGCTGTATTCAAAGTCTGGATCAATTGAATCCGGCAGAAGCAAAACAGGTGAGTGATGCCATGCAGCAAAAACTGGCTGGTTATTTACCCAATTCAATTTTGGTTTAGAGGTTCATGATGAAAATAATCACTTATCTGATTAATCTGGATAGTAGTAATGACCGTCTAGAAAGTGCTTCTATGCTGTTGGAGGCTCAAAATATACCTTTTGAACGTTTTGCTGCGGTGGATGGTCGTGGTAAGCCCTTATCAAGCTTTGAAAACTATAATGATACAAAAGCACAGAAAGTAATGGGGCGTAGTTTACTAAATGGTGAACTAGGCTGTTATTTAAGTCATGTAGGTTGTGTTGAAAAATTTCTGAAATCTGATGCGGATTATCTAGTTGTCTTAGAAGATGATATGACTATTTGTGAGGATTTTAAAAAAACACTAGATGATATGTTGATTTATTTGTCGAAAGAATACCAGAGAGATTGGTATCTAATTAATATTGGCGCTAAAAAGAAAAAAATGTATAAGCCTGTTACATCAATTCAAGGTCATAAATTAATTCGTGCGTACTATTTTCCTATACGTACGATTGGTTTAGTTTGGTCACGTCCAGGTTCGAAAGCCTTTCTTGAAGCTGGACGTGAAATTTACATGCCGATTGATAACTTTATGCAATCTTGGCTTAGTCAAAATGGTAAAGGACTTTCTATATGGGAGCCTTTAGTTAAACCTAGTGGTTTTGAAAGTGAGATTGATATCCATCGCAGTGATAAAAAGGCAAAAAGCTTTGATCTTATTTATAAAAATAAAATGCGAATATTGAAATCAAAACTTTCTGCATTGAGAAATATGTGGAGTGTAAAAAATCCCCTAAATTGATTTAGGGGATTTTTTTATTTACTTATGCGTTTCCGAATGCTATTTAAAAACTTTTGCCAATGTGTCATTTTCCATGTTTTATGCCAATGATGAATTGCATAAGTATTTTCTTGAATATCGCAGTACATAAGTTGTTTAACTAATTGGTTGGGATCATATGGGTTATAAGGATAAAAACTAGTGTATGGTAATATTGTCAGTAATTCAGGTTGAGCTAAATATATTTTAGTGATGACTTTTGGGATAGTCTGGAATGTTATTACATCTGCTTGAATATAATAATCGATTAATGCCTTAAAAAATAGGGCCTGAGGTTTCCCTCCTAGTACAGCACCATTAATATGTAATTCCTCAGAATTTTCGGAGGCAGCGAATGCATCATATTGGCGTAAGGATTCAAAATTCTGTACAATTTCAACATCTGTATCTAAATATACGCCACCAAATTCATATAAAGCATAAAAACGCATAAAGTCTGCAGCAAAAGCATATAATTTTTGGTCTAACGCATATTTTAAATAGGGAATATTTGGGGGGATATTGCTTTCATCCCATTTTTTAATTTCCCAATCTGGCAGTTGTGTTTCCCAACTTTTCATACACTTTTCCATAAGAGGTGTATAAGGATTGCCACCAAACCAACAAAAATGAAGTATCTTAGGAATTTTTTCGTCCTTGTTAGTATTAGAATTCATACTAATTCCTGCAAAATATATTAAGTAAAATAGAGATTTTTGAGACGATGAAGTTTTCTAAACCGTTTATACCCCCACAAATACTGTTCTGGAGCGACATTAATCATTCGCTCCATTTCTTTATTTAAGGTATCTACAGAAAGTTGTACGTCTTTCGATAAAATATCATCTGATAACTGGGTGACGTAAATATCATAACCAGATAAATCATCACGTCTTAAACAGCTCAGCCCAATTACAGCACATTGAGTTTTAGCTGCAAGTTTGGAAAGTAAGGTAGAAGATAAGGCATTTTGACCATAAAAATAAGAATAGATTCCACCAGATTCTTTAGGAACATGATCCGGCAAAATTGCAGAAAAACCACCCTGTTTTAAATGCTTAAACACAGCACGTACACCAGAATCATCTGTAGGGACCAGTGTCGCATTCAGACGTTGCCGAGCTTCCAGCATAAAGCGGTCAACATCTTGATTCTTACTAGGCTTATACATAATCACAGGGGAGGTGTGTTGATTGACCCAGACATTCAACAGCTCCCAAGTGCCAAAATGAGGAATCACCGCCAAGCAGCCCTGAGGATTTTGCAAAGCTTGGATAAATAGATCTGCACCTTGTATATCTCGAATTAAAGACAACGCGTATTCAGGAGATGAACCCCAAATTTTGACTGATTCTGCATAGGTCATGCACTGACTTTTGAGACTGCGTTTAGTCAAATCAGCTCGTTCAGATTCAGCAAGTTCAGGATAAGCAGAGGCCAGATTAATCTCGGTCACTCGGCGTGCAGAAGAATGACTGAGATACAAAAGAGATCCAGCCAGTTGCGCAAGATTTTGAATGAATCTTAATGGAAGCTTGGAGAAATTTTTAAGTAGGGTGTACATGGTGTCCAGATGGTCAGATTATAGGTCTTTGTCCGGATTGCCTTTCAGCACCATATAAATCAAACCTACAAAAATTAGCAGGGCACCTAAAATACTGCTCAGGCAAAAATATACAATACGGTCATTGGTATCGAGGCTGAACAGGTTGTTGGCAAGGATATAGCGCATGAACAGCCATTGAACCACTGAAAATACAATAAGCATAATGCTGCGATTACGAACTGCAGGACGCATAGCCATTGCTAATTACCTTAGATTAAAAACTGTGGCTATTATGCCACTGTTCCAGATACGACTCAATCACACAAAAAAGCCCCGCACGAGGCAGGGCTTTTTCACTTAAAACGTCAAGAATTATTCTTGAGATTCAGCTTTTGGTTTTTCACGTAAGCGAATACCAAGGTCACGCAGTTGGTTTGATTCAACTGGTGCTGGCGCTTGCGTTAATGGACATTCCGCAGTTTTGGTTTTCGGGAATGCAATCACGTCACGGATTGAAGATGCACCAGTCATCAACATTACCAGACGGTCAAGACCGAATGCCAAGCCACCATGTGGAGGCGCGCCATAACGTAAAGCATTGAGCAAGAAGCTGAATTTCTCTTCCGCTTCTTCTTCATCAATGCCTAAAGCTTCAAAAATCGCTTTTTGCATTTCAAGGTTATGAATACGCAGCGAACCACCACCCACTTCAGTACCGTTCAATACCATATCGTAAGCAACAGAAAGTGCAGCACCCGGGTTGTTCTTCACCTCTTCAACGCTTGATTTCGGTAGCGTGAATGGGTGATGCACAGAGGTCCATTTGCCATCGTCAGTTTCTTCGAACATCGGGAAGTCAACGACCCAAAGCGGTGCCCACTCACATGTTGCCAATTTCATGTCATGGCCGACTTTAATACGTAAAGCACCCATCGCATCGTTTACGATTTTGGCTTTGTCCGCACCGAAGAATACGATGTCGCCATTTTCAGCACCCACACGTTGCAACAGATCCAGCACGATTGGCTCGATGAATTTCACGATTGGAGACTGAAGACCTTCGATACCTTTTTCAAGTTCGTTGACTTTGATATAAGCCAAACCTTTTGCACCGTAGATGCTGACAAATTTGGTGTATTCATCAATCTGGCTACGTGGTAATGAACCTGCGCCCGGTACGCGAAGCGCAACGATACGACCTTTAGGATCTTTAGCAGGACCTGCGAATACTTTGAACTCAACGTCTTGCATCATGTCTGCAACGTCAACCAGTTTCAAAGGAATACGCATATCCGGTTTATCAGATGCATAGTCACGCATTGCATCGGCATAAGTCATACGTGGGAATTTGTCGAATTCAACATTTAAAAGTTCTTTGAACATTTTAACCGTCAAGGTTTCCATCAAATCCATAATGTCATCGTCACTCATGAACGATGTTTCAACGTCAATCTGGGTAAATTCTGGCTGACGATCTGCACGCAGGTCTTCGTCACGGAAACATTTTGCGATTTGGTAGTAACGATCGATACCGCCGACCATCAACAACTGTTTGAATAGCTGTGGAGATTGTGGCAGTGCATAGAAGCTACCGTTTGATACACGGCTTGGTACCAAATAGTCACGCGCGCCTTCTGGGGTTGCACGGGTCAAAATCGGAGTTTCAACGTCTAGGAAACCATTGTCTTCGAAGTAGTTACGAATCAGGTTGGTCAATTTAGAACGGAAACGTAGGCGATCTAACATTTCTGGACGACGGATGTCCAAGAAACGGTATTTCAAACGAACTTCTTCAGAAATATTGGTGTTTTCGTCATTCAAAGGGAATGGCGGAGTGTCTGACTGAGCAAGAACTTCAATTTCTTTACCCAAGACTTCGATCTGACCGCTCACCATATTGGCATTTTCTGTGCCTTCATAACGGCGACGTACACGGCCTGTAATTTTTAATACGAATTCTGAACGTACTTTGTCCGCAGTTGCGAATGCTTCAGGGGTATCCGGGTCAATAACCACTTGAACAAGACCGTCACGGTCACGCATATCAAGGAAAATCACACCACCGTGGTCACGGCGACGGTGAACCCAACCGCATAATGTTACAGTCTGGTCAATTTGAGTTTCGGTTAAAGAACCGCAGTAATGAGTTCGCATCATAGCGTTAGAAATCCAACTATATGGGTTAAGGTCAGCGAATACGTAAACAGCGTACCGCTTTGAGTAGAGGTAGGATTATGCCTCTTTGGGCATGTTGTCACAAGAACTTGGGTCAAAAACAATATCATTTTAAAGTGAATGAGATAAAAGCCAGCACTTTGCTTAGCCCATCCGGCGATCGCGGTCTAAAAATAAAAACAGCAAACAGCCCAGACTAAAGGTGATCAGAAAACCCTGACTGAATTGATTGATGGAACGGCCGGTAAAATAGTACAGATCGGATTGCCAGACTTCTGTAGAGATATAACGTGCATAATCCCAGACTGAAAATAGGCCAGTGAATATCGAAAACAGCAATAATCCGCAGGCATAAGCTTTGATTTTCAGGTTCACTGCCAGATATTGCTGATGCTTTTTATAGTAATGCACGCTCATCCACAGCATAAACGGTAAGGCCAGAAAGGAAGTACCGATTTGTAAAATTCGATGCAGCGGATAACTATGTCCAAAAAGCTGAAATGGTCGTGCTAGAAAATCATGAAAAGCAAAAGTACGAAAGTCTACATGAGTCAAACCATCCCAGATTAAATGCGTGGCAGTACCGATGATCACCGCCAGACAAACTGCCAGAAAAAACTTGAATGCTGAAATGAGAGTGTGAATATTTAGATCATGCTGAATTCCGACAAAGCGGTAAATGGCTGGCCGATATAGAGCATACCAGATCGCACAAAAGCCCAATCCGATCCACAGGTCCGGATGAATCAGCGAGGACCATAAATGCGTAACATTCGAATTGCTGGAACTAAACAGACGATGTAAATCGGGCACCATACAGCCAATCGCCAATGCAGCAATCGGAAGCCGGTTTCCGCTTAAACGTGAAAGAGGTGGTGCAAGTACAGCATGAGACAGGGTAAAGGGCATAAAAGTTTTTTTAAAGATGAAAATAACCAGAAAACACATTTTAATAAAATATGCGAAGGATTATCGTAAAGGATTGCAAAAACAATGAAATGTTATATTATAACATTCATCCAAAATGGTGAATTTGAGCTTCAGTCATGTCCTTCCCTAAGAATCTAATAACACTTTCAATTTTTGCTGTAGCTGCCCCTACAGTTTTTGCAGAACAGACCTCATCTTCCATTCCCGTGCAGACCATGGACACCATTCAGGTGCAAGCTCATCCACTGGTGCAGACTGCAGCGGACTTTGCGGTAGCGGATCATGTTGTAGATCAGAAAGCCTTGTCTGAACGTGCAACCACCATTGGAGATGCATTGGCAGATGAACTGGGCGTATATTCTAACCAGTTTGGTACGGGGGCCAGCCGTCCGGTGATTCGTGGGCAAGATGGGCCACGTGTCAAAGTCTTGCAGCATGCTTCAGAGACAGCCGATGTTTCCACGTTATCTCCAGATCACGCCGTCACCGTCGATCCGATTTTGGCGAAACAGGTCGAAGTGATTCGTGGGCCATCGACGTTGCTCTATGCAGCAGGAACAGTGGGTGGTCTGGTCAATGTCACCGATCAGAAAATTCCAACGCAAATGCCTGAAGATGGTCTGGAAGGTACAGTCGGTCTGCGCTATAACACGGGCAGTGATGAGAAACTGGCGAGTGCAGGAATTACGGCTGGAATTGGTGAAAATTTAGCTTTGCGTGTAGAAGGCTCAAAACGTAAGACCAATGATTATATTGCACCAGATTATGTCGTTGAAGAGTCTCATGGAGATCACTCACATTTTCATAAACAGCGCCGTGTAGACAATACCTTTGCTGAAGGACAAACGGTGAATATTGGTGGATCATGGATTCATGACCGTGGTTTTGTCGGCTTATCTTATAGTAATCGCCAAGACCAATATGGTCTGCCAGGACACAGCCATGAATATCATGGCTGTGAAATTCATGGCGATCATTTTCACTGTCCAAAACCGGGCGAAGATGAGCATGATCATGAAGAAACAGCAGGGCCGTGGGTAGATTTAAACTCTGAGCGTTATGATGTTCGTACCGAGCTAGAACAACCTTTTGCCGGTTTTGACAAGTTGCGTGCGCATGCCAGCTTTACCGATTATGAACATGATGAACTGGAAGAAAATGCAGTCATCAGCAACTTTAAAAGTAAGGGTTATGATGCACGTTTAGAGCTGGTGCATGTTCCTGTTGCAGGTTGGGAAGGTGTCATTGGCACCCAGCTTTCACAGCAGAAAATTAATTTATCCGCTCCAGAATCGCATAGTCATGCAGAACACGATCATGAAGGACATGAGCACGATCATAGTGAGCATGCGGATCATAATCATGATGTGTTAATGGCAGATACCAAAACCCAAAAATACAGCCTTTTTGCTTTAGAACATAAGCAGTTCGGCGATGTTCATGTTGAACTTGGAGCACGTGTCGATCATCAAAAAGTAAAAGTAGATTCGGAGCAGAAAGATTATTCAGGTACGGGTGTTTCTGCATCTGCGGCTGCGAATTGGGAGTTTGCACCGAATTACAAACTGTCTGTAGTGGGATCACATCAACAGCGTTTGCCTCTAGCGCAAGAGCTGTATGCTGATGGTCTGCATTTTGCGACCAATACCTATGAATTGGGGAATCCTGATCTTGATAAAGAAAGGTCAAATAATCTTGAATTAGGTCTGCACTATGCAGGGGATAAACTGGATTACCATGTGCATGTCTATCACAACTGGTTTGATGATTATATTTATGGCGAAACGGTAGCGCAGAAAGGTAATTTGCGCGGCGTGCAATATACCCAAGACCAGGCCAGATTCTATGGCACTGAGGCTCAAGCCGGTTATCAGATCAATGATATGTACAAGCTGAGTGTCTTTGGCGATTACGTGCGTGGCAAAATTGAAGCTGAGAATGCACCACGTATTCCTGCCGGTCGCTTAGGCAGCAAAGTGGAAGCAGATTTTGCCGATGGCTGGTCAGGTCTGGCTGAATATTATCATGTCTTCAATCAGGACAAGATTGCCAGCTATGAAGAGGAAACCCAAGGCTACAACATGGTCAATCTGGGCTTAAGCTATACCAATACCCTTGCAGATAACAATGCTTATCGGGTGTATTTCAAGGCCAATAACCTGCTCGATGATCAGGTCTATTCCCATACTTCGTTCCTGTCGAATATTCCGCAAGTCGGTCGTAACTTTAGCGTCGGTGTGCAGTATGATTTCTAAAGCAGTGATGAAATAACTGACCAAATCAAAGAGATGTCACTGAAATTGACTTGAAAAATCATCTGATAAAACCTAGCCTGAGCATATTGGGTTAGGTTTTTTCTTATGCGTATCTTTCAACGAATTCACAATAAACTGAACTGGTCAAATCGCCGTTATGCGGCATTGATTATCAGTCTACTGGCGGTCAGTTATCTGGCATCTGCTGTTTATCATACTTATAAGCCTTTGCCGGAAGGTCTGAATTACACCGGCAAGCTGCGCCATGCCGAAGTCAAGTTTCTGGCTGATCGGACTTATCTGGATGCCGAAGGAAAACAGCACTTAGATCATCGTATTTTTAATGAAATGCTGAAGATGATTGAAGAGGCCAAATCACTGATTGTGCTGGATCTGTTTTTATTTAATCAGCAAACCGGTGCCTCGACACAGGAACATCAGGCATTGAGTCAACAGTTGAGCGATGCCTTAATCAGTAAACGTCTGCTGCAACCGCAAGTTGAAATCAAGTTCATTACCGATCCGATCAATTCAGTCTATGGCGGAATTCAGTCCGAGCAGTATCGCAAGTTACGTCAGCATGGTATCGATGTAATTGAAACCAATCTGATCCCTTTGCGGGCGTCCAATCCGAGCTGGTCGGGGTTCTGGTATTTATGTTGCCAGGGCATTGGTAATAATCCGGAAAAAGGCTGGTTACCGAATCCATTTGGCCCAGAAAAAATTACCCTGCGCAGTTATTTTGATTTATTTAACTTTAAAGCCAATCATCGTAAAACCTTGGTGGTAGACACCGATCAGGGCTGGAAAGCGCTGGTCACCTCCATGAATCCGCATGATGGGAGTTCGCGGCATTCCAATATCGGTTTATTGGTCTGGGGAACCACAGCCGTGGATATTCTGAGAACAGAACAATCGGTTGGTATCATGTCACAGGCCAATATGCCGGCCATTATCGCGGGCGATTTTCAGGCAGAAAATACCCAGCCACAAGTTCAGGTACTGACGGAAAAAGCCATTTATGATGCGACTTTAAATCTGATTCAGACGGCGAAAGAAAATGAACAGATTGATCTGGCCATGTTTTATCTGTCCGAGCGTAAGATTATTAAAAGTCTGATTGCGGCGCATGAACGCGGGGTTAAGGTTCGGGTTTTACTCGATCCCAATAAAGATGCCTTTGGCCGTGAGAAAAACGGGATTCCAAACCGACAGGTGGCTTCGGAACTGCACAAGGCAGGCATTGATGTACGCTGGTGCAATACCCAGGGTGAGCAATGTCATAGCAAAATATTGATGAAGCGTAATGCTCAGCAGGCTGAAATGATTTTAGGCTCGGCCAATTTCACCGCACGCAATCTGAAAAACTATAATCTGGAAACCAATATGCGCGTGCTGGGTCAGCATCAGGCAGAAGTGTTTAAAGATGCCCAACAATATTTTGATGGTGCATGGTCAAATCTGAATGGCCGTGTGATGAGTGTGGACTATAGACAATATGAAGACAATTCATGGTCTAAATATTGGCTGTATCGCTTTATGGAATGGAGCGGCTGGTCGACGTTTTAGCATCTCTAATAATCTCCCTAAATCCCTCTTTTGAAAAGAGGGACTTTACCCATTGCTGTCCCACAATTTTTCACAAGAGGAAGCTCATTTGAGCTTCCTCTTGTTTTATGGGTATTTTATCGGGTGAAAATAAAGCTTTTAAAGTTCTTCTTTCAAACAAATTCACTTGAATTATTCTGAGTAAACGTTGAACTGTCCAACCTGTTTTCCCTAAATGTTGAGCGAAACTCACCAATAAATAGGCGATCATCGCAATCCAGATTTGTGTCTGAATTGCGTTCCTGCTGCGGCCTAGAAACGCTTTTAATTTGAGATTCTGCTTAATCGCCTTAAAGAACAGCTCAACTTTCCAACGATCTTTATAAATCGCCGCAATGGTGGAGGCGGCTAAATGAAAGTTATTGCTGAGAAAGCTAAAGTGCTTGCCACTTTGCTGATCTCTATATTCAATTCTTCTTAACACTGGGGCTTTTCTTTTTAGGGCATGTGCGCTATTCAGCTGAATGGTTTCATCTTTTAGAATACCTTTGGATTCAAGCACTGGATGTTGCTGGATCACCTGATACACAGATTTAGGCCTAAAACGTGTGACAAATCCAATGTTTTGAGCAGTCAGATTTGCATACCATTGGTAATCGACATAGCCTTTATCAAAAACTACAATGCTGCCAGCAGGAAACTGGAATTTGCGGCCTTGTACCATGTCATTTTCTTTGCCATTTTCAACTGCAACAAACTCAGGAATATCATTGCTGTGATTCAATCCTATGCTGAGTTTCATGCTGGCTTTTAAGTCGTGAACTTTGGCCCATTCACATAAGGAAAGCGACAGGTCAATATGACTGGCATCCAAGGAATACAAGGGATTCTTAAAGCGAAATTTATGAGCTACTTTTGAGTGTTCATAGTATTTAAGCAACTTGTGAAATAGCTGTTGATACAAGGCAGCAGGCTGCTGCTCATTGATTCGTGCCAGCGTGCTTCGGGGAATAGACTTTGCTTCGAGATGACTTAGCTTTTCCTGTTGGCACTCCAAATTGGATTGAATATCTCTCAGACTTTGTCTACAAGAGAATTGAGACATCAATATGGCAATAAACTGATCCCACCGGGAAGCCGCTCTAAATTTCTGTCCAACATGGTGTACTTTAGCAAGTTGTTCAAAATCCTGTCGCACAACAGGTTTAATTAGCTCATGAAATACGGTATTCTGATGTGACAAAACCTGAATCCTGGTCGTTAAAGTGTTTGTTTGCACTCATATTTTAACTGTTAGGACTCAGGTTTTTTTATTTAAAGCAAACTATGGGACAGCAGTGGGACTTTACCTCCCTTTTTTAAAGGGAGGGTAGGAGGGATTTTTTAAGGCCCCGGATTCGGTGGAACCAGTTCATCCAGTTCTTTATCGGACAATGCTTCAAGTTCAGCAAGATCCGTTTTAATTTTCCATTGCTCTTCATGGTCGACCGGATTGGGTAAACGTGCTTCTAGCCAGTCACAGACTACATCTGGCGGGAAGTCGGCATGATTACATTGAATCACCCAAGACAAGAAATCTTTGGCGACACCATTCATATACGGTGGTGGCGATACTGGCAGGAACTGAGTCGGAAGACGTTCATTTTTAGAAATATAATTCAGGACATGACCTAGTTCCTGTACGGTCTGCCAAGCCAACGGATGATCTACATTGATCTGAAATTTAAACCACCATGCCTGTTTGCCATCTGAACCATAGCTATCAATCCGTTCTTTTTGAACACTCGGCACTTTAGAAAAATATTCATGTAAACGATCGAAATTTAAATCAGACACGGTATTCAACTCGAAACATTAAAAAAGTGATTTTAGCATAAAGCAGTCGCCTGCCGATGGGCCTGCTAGATTGAAAATACGCAGGCACATTACAAAAAATTGCAGGGTCAGTAAGCGTATTCATATTTTCTGCATTTATTTTGTTTAAAATATAAACGAGTGATTGAGAGGAAGCTCAAATGAAAATAGTGTTATTGAGTGCAATATTTGCTGCATTGCTATTGGGGGCTTCTGCACAGACGATGGCCGGAAACGCTTGGGGCGGATATACAGGGGTTGAACGTTCTAAGCCGAATTACCGCGCTGCACCATCACGCTCTTATGATCCACCACGGCACTCTTATCCGCAGCGTCCGATGCCACCTAGACCACATTACCCGCAACGACCGACCCATTGGGGTTATCCGCCGGCTCAAAGTCAAAGTGGTCTCAATATCCAGTATCAGGCACCGACCACCATTTATCAAAATTCCAATAGCTATAGCTGGGTGAATGGCGATCCGAATGTGGCTCGAATTGAAAGTTCAAGATATAGCGTTATCAGTGACTGGCAGCGTCTGGGCTTACCTGCACCACCGCGTGGCAGTTACTGGATTTATGAAAATGGACGTTATGTGCTGGTGCCGAATCGTTAAGTTAAAAATCCCCCTTTATTCAAGGGGGATTTTTTATATCAAGCCAACTCATCATCTTCCGGACGAGGCGTTTTGCCTTGTGGCACTGGTTTCTCGCTGTGTTTGTCACGAATCACCGATGGGTAGGTCCATGACGCATAGCGCACCACTAAAATGGCAAATGCCATAATCAGGATCGAACCGGTAATAATCACCAGATCCATGCTGGCTTTATGCGTGTGTTGAATATCCGCAATCAGCAAACGGGTTAGTGCAGTAATGGCAATATAAATCAGGAAGCGTACCGGCATATGGTTGGTCTTAAAATAGATACCAACCATGGCACCCAGTTCCAGATAAATAAACAATAAAAGAATGTCATCAATGGTGGCGAACTGTTTGACGGTCAGAATGTCAATGACGGTATGGCCAGCGGACCAGATCACCATACAGCCAATAATAAACAGCGCAATATAATGAAAGCTTTCTACAGCAAGATTACCAAGACGGTCGAGGAGGGCTTCAAATTTTTCAATTTTCGGACGTGATTTAGACATATTATCCTCCTGATTTTTCATGTGAAATAAAAGATAGTTGTAGAATAACGTGCAAAGATCATGCACAGAATGATTGAATGAAAAATAAAGATTAAATTATTTGAACTTTTGCGCTTTTTTTAGACTAAATTGCTATATTGTATGGGTGGTATATTGAATAAATAGGAGAAAAAAGTGTTAGATAAAATTCAAACAAAAATTAGCCAATTAGAAGCCGGAAAAAAATTAATCCTCGGCGTAGGCATTAAGGCTGAAGATATGCAAAAGGTGGTGGAACTCTGCGAGTCTTTAGAGTCTGAGGGGAATATCAAAATTGTGAATAAACATCTGAATCCGAAGAGCAATAATCAACCGGATACCTTGCTGATTCAAAAAGTTTAATTATTGCATTTTCATAAAAAAACGCCTGCTGAAGCAGGCGTTTTTTATTGCAGATTTTCAGCTTAAGCTTGAGTCGTGAAATAATCTTCAGAGAAGTTCATGATGACGTCAGAACCTGATTTCACTTTAGTAATGCGTAATGCCAGTTCAGGCAGAATGCGTTGCACAAAATAACGTGCCAAAGCGAGTTTGTTCTGATAGAAATCACCCTCTTTATTTTTCGCTGCATTAGCAATGCGCGCAAACATATAAGAGAAGCTCAACAGACCTACAGCGTGCAGATAGTCAACTGCGGTCGAATTCGGGAAGTCATGGCTTTCTCTTGCTGCTTCCAGAATGTACTGAGTCACTGATTCAACTTCAGTCGCTGCATCCAGTGTGGCATCTTTAATGAAGTTCAGGTCTGCATCCAGACTATTGGCAAAGTCACGGATTTCAGAGATATATTCAGAGATATATTCGCCGCCACATTTAATGGTTTTACGGCCGATCAAGTCTTGTGACTGTACGCCGTTGGTGCCTTCATAGATCTGGGAAATACGCAGGTCACGGATACATTGCTCCAGGCCCCATTCACGGATATAGCCATGACCACCGAAGACCATTTGTGCATCTAATGTCGCCTGGAATGCGGTATCCGTTAAATATGCTTTCGCGATTGGGGTCAGCAACGCTACACGGTCATTGGCTTTTTTCACCGCTTCAGGATCAGTAGAGAATTTGGTGATATCCAGCTGTTGACCTACATATACCGCGAATGCACGTGAAGCTTCATTGTTGGCACGTACATTCAGGAGCATACGGCGTACATCACCATGCACTAGAATACTGTCCGCAGGTTTGCTTGGTGATTGAACGCCAGCCGCGCTGCGACCCTGTAAACGGTCTGTCGCATATTGCGCAGCGTTTTGATAAGCGAATTCAGAAGCGCCCAAGCCTTGAATCCCCATCGACAGACGTTCGTAGTTCATCATCACGAACATCGCCGCCAGACCTTCGTTTTCTTTACCAACCAGATAACCTTTCGCACCGTCAAAGTTCATCACACAAGTCGCAGATGCCTTGATCCCCATTTTGTGTTCAATTGAACCTGGGCCGACCGGGTTACGTTCGCCAATCGAACCATCTTCATTCACCAAGAATTTCGGTACGATGAACAGGGAAATACCACGTGAACCCGCAGGGGCATCTGGGGTTTTCGCTAGAACGAGGTGAATAATATTTTCCGCCAGGTCATGATCACCACCCGTGATGAAAATCTTGGTGCCGCTGATGCTATAAGTGCCGTCTTCGTTACGTTCAGCTTTGGTCTTGATAATACCCAGATCAGTACCGGCATGTGGCTCGGTTAAGCACATGGTGCCTGACCATTCACCCGAATAGATTTTAGGTAAATAGGTTTCTTTTTGTGCTTGTGAAGCATAGCTGTTTAAGGCCATACCTGCACCGACAGACAGCAGCGGATACAGCATGAAAGACGGGTTGGTGGCAAACAGCATTTCATCAGAAAGTACCGTTAGCATTTTCGGCATTTCCTGGCCGCCCCATTCGGTATCTGCGCCCAACCCGATCCAGCCGCCTTCTGCATATTGTTTAAAGGCTTCTTTAAAGCCAGCAGGGGTAGTCACATTGCCATTTTCATATTTTGCGCCTTCTTCATCACCGCTACGATTGAGTGGCAGGGTCACGTTTTGCGCAAATTTCGCCATTTCTTCCAGAATGGCTTCTGCTGTTGCAGCATCGAGGTGCGCTAAATTTTCATTGGCTTGCCAGAATTGTTCTGCATTAAAGACATCGTTGAGGATGAATTTCATATCGGCAAGTGGCGCGTTATAAATTGGCATGGTGTGTCACCTGTTTATTGTTTGATTAAATAAGTTTTAATCAGTCTAAAACACTCAAAATCTGAATGTTAGACGACTAAAGGTTAATTCTGTAACTCGTTATAAAGAAAAAGGACTGTCTGTTCATTGACCGTCCTTTTTCTGTGATGCGATTAGTCTGATTCTAACTTAGAATGCGAAATGTTCTGCATCCAGGTTCATCAATGGCTCTACACCTGTTGCGATCACGTCAACATGTGAACGAACGCGTGGCAGGATTTTCTTGAAGTAGAAGCGTGCAGTGGTCACTTTGGCATTGTAGAAGTCAACTTCAGTGGTGCCAGCAGCCAGTTGCTCTTGAGCAACCAGTGCCATACGTGCCCATAGGTAAGCCAGGGTGACATAACCAGAGAAGTACAGGTAATCGACCGCAGCTGCACCGACTTCTTCAGGGTTTTGCATCGCACGCATACCAATTTGCATGGTCAGGTCGCCCCATTCCTTGTTCAAGGCTGCCAATGGCTCAACGAATTCTTTCATTGCCGCATTGTCTTTGTGCGCTTCAGCAAATTTGTGGATCATCTTGGTGAAGTCTTTCAACATCGCACCTTGAGTACCCAACACTTTACGACCTAACAAGTCCAGCGCCTGAATTTCAGTGGTACCTTCGTACAAACAGGCAATACGTGTATCACGTACGATTTGCTCCATGCCATGCTCAGAAATAAAGCCATGACCACCGAAGACCTGCACACCGTGTTTCGCAGCTTCAGAACCGGTTTCAGTCAGGAATGCTTTTGCGATTGGGGTAAGTAGAGACAAGATATTGTCTGCAAATTTACGATCGGCTTCTTCTACAGCATGTTCAACCACGTCCGCATATTGCGCCAACAGGTAAACCAGTGCGCGACCTGCTTCAGCATATGCTTTTTGGGTTAGCAGCATGTTACGTACAGCTGGATGCACAATGATTGGATCTGCTTCTTTTTCCGGGTTTTTAGGGCCAGACAGTGAACGCATCGCCAGACGGTCTTTGGCGTAGGCAAGTGCACCCTGGAAAGAACCTTCAGACGCTGCCAGACCTTGTACTGCCGTACCGATACGTGCGGTGTTCATGAAGGTGAACATGCAGTTCAGACCACGGTTTTCAGGGCCAATCAGGAAGCCTTTCGCGTTATCGAAGTTGATCACACAGGTTGCGTTACCGTGGATCCCCATTTTATGTTCGATTGAACCACAACGTACGCCATTGCGATCGGCAATAGAGCCATCGGCATTCAGGTTGAACTTCGGTACGATGAATAATGAAATACCTTTGGTGCCTTTCGGTGCGCCCGGTAAACGTGCCAGTACGATATGGATGATGTTTTCAGCCATGTCGTGTTCACCCGCAGAGATGAAGATTTTCTCGCCAGAAATGGCGTAGCTACCATCTGCTTGTGGCTCGGCTTTGGTACGGATAATACCCAGGTCAGAACCTGCATGCGATTCGGTCAGGCACATGGTACCCGTCCACTCACCTGAAACCAGTTTAGGCAGGTAAGCATCTTTTTGTTCAGCTGAACCGTGGTGTTCTAAAGTACGAACTGCACCGTGAGACAGGCCAGGGTACATGCCCCATGCCCAGTTCGCAGTACCGACCATTTCAGAAATGGTAATCCCTAAAGAATTTGGTAAACCTTGACCGCCATACTGTTCTTCAGCAGAAAGTGAAGGGAAGCCAAGCTCGATGTATTTTTGATACGCTTCTTTAAAGCCTGTTGGTGTAGTCACCACGCCGTCATTCCAGGTACAACCTTCACGGTCGCCCGCCTGGTTAATCGGAGAAAGTTCATTTTCACAGAAATCAGCCGCAGCTTCTAAGTACTGATCTACCAGTTCACGGCTTACGTTTTCTTGGAATGCAGGGAGATTTGCATAGTGTTGTTCAGCATTTAATAATTCATGCAACACAAATTGCATATCACGTAAAGGCGCTTTGTATTGTGGCATATCGGTTTCCTCAATACTGGTTTAACCAGCGTTATAATCTTAGATGAACTAAAAACGTATCTTCACTGACACGGTTTGGAATGATTCTAATCCTGCAACATCTTCCCCTGCGGTACAAGCTTTTCAGGGGGATTTCTTGGTGACTGTAAAGTCAAAGATTAATATGCATGACGTATTAAACATATTGAGTATAAAGGCTTTAGTCATATTTTGTATGATACGAATAGTCAACTATCCAGGGTAAATAGCACGCAATAAAAAAGCACCCGAAGGTGCTTGTCGTGAATCATTGATTCCTATGCATTAATAGGCAGATGTTTTGGGCTGGAAACGAACATGACATTGACCATTCACTGTTTGTTCACCTGCTTTGATCTGTGCAGCCGTACCATCTTTCTTGCCTTGACAGGCTTGCAGCATCGCTTGTTGTTGTGCCTGACGCTGAGCCAGACGTTGATCAAACTGTTTGGTCAATTCTGCACGTTTTGCATCAGTTAATGCTTCACCGCGCATCATGCCGCCACGGACATCGGCACGCATTGGACGATGTTCACCTTTCATGCCGCGGTGTTCACCGCGCTGGCCTTGCATGTTTTTACGATCGGCTTTAAAAACGATAGTGCAGCTGCCATCAATGGTTTTATCACCGGCCTTGATTTGAACCGCTGAACCTACGGCTTTATTGTCACAGGCCTGTTGCAGCTGTTTGGCAAATTGCAGACGTTCCGCACGCTTTGCCTTAAACTGCTCGCGCTGTTCAGGCGAAAGATGATGCTGTTTTTTACCCTCATGATGATGTTTCATCATTTGGCGATGCTCATTGTTCGGTACATTACTGGTAGATTGACAGGCAGTCAAAGCACCCATAGAAAGAACACTGGCACTGATTAAGGCTATTTTTGTCATGGCTTGCATTGTATTTATTCCCGTCAAGAACCTGATTTTATGTCAGGTAAAGATTAAACAATAAAGATGAAGAAACAATGAAGAGTTTTTTGATGCCATGTTCGCTACAATAATGAATATAGAAGAAAAATTGAGATTTCTGTTTTGAACATTCGCCGTATTCCGATTGCATTACGTCTATTTTTGACCGTACTGTTGACCACGCTGGTTATTACCACAGTGAGTCTGGGTGTACTGCATCTGAATATGCAGCGTAATTTCGCCCGCTATGTGGCTGATGTCGAAATGCAGAAACTGGATTATGTGATTAAAAATCTGGCGGATGTCTATGCGGTGTATCAGGACTGGGGCAATGCGATTCAGGCCCAGATTCTACAAATGGAAGGGGAGGCTGCGCCAGATGATTATGATCGTTTATCACGCTGGTGGCTGCGCCGTCAGTATGATATTGCCTTGCAGCAGCGCTATTTTCAGGAACAGACCCTGGTTCAAGTCGCACCCAGTATGGTCGATCCGGCTTTGCCACCGCGTCAGGTCAATGAAGAAGAGTTACGCCTCCTGGCTTCCAATCTACCCTCGCAGTTTCAGCCCTTTGAAGGCCTAAAATTCCCGCTGAGTTCCAATCAGAATCTGTTTAGAACTGACCGTAAGAATGGCGAACAAGCAGCACAGCAGCCGACCGGCAAGAAGCAGTTTATCCAGATGCCGGACCGTCTTGGTCTCAGTTCACGTCTTTCATTGTATGATGCAAAACGGCGTTTTGTGGTAGGTGAGGCTTCAGATGAGCAGATTTCCTATCGTCCGATTATGGTGAATAATCAGATTGTTGGCTATCTGGGCTTAAAGCCGGTTCTGGATCAGGATGATGCCTTAAGTATTAATTTCTTTAGTAATCAAAAGCGTTATTTATTTTTGGTCTATGCGCTCAGTATTTTGGCCAGTCTGATTGCCTCCTTGTTATTGGCGACTTATTTCAAGAAACCAATTCAACGTTTGCTGAATGGTACGCGTGCTCTGACCCAAGGCAATTATCAGTATCAGGTCAAAGTCAACCGCAATGATGAATTGGGTGATTTATCCAATGAATTAAATGCCTTGGCTGTGATTCTGGATCAGCATGAAACCTCACGCCGTCAATGGGTGGCAGATACTTCACATGAATTGAAAACGCCATTGGCGGTATTGCAGGCACAGATTGAAGCAATGCAGGATGGGATTCGTAAACCCACCCCTGAACATTTTGCTTCCATGCTGGCGCAGGTCACCAGCCTGAAAAAACTGACACAGGATCTGGCCGCATTGGCACAGGCCGATGCGCAGCAATTGCAATTTTACTTCTCGACGGTGAATCCGTGGGAGGTGGTACAGCAGGAACTGATCAACTTCCAGCCAAACTTTGAACAGGCTAAATTGACGGTCACCGCAAATGGCGAAGATACTGAGTTAAATCTGGATCTGGATCGTTTTAAACAGATTGTGGCCAACTTGCTTAGTAATAGTATTCGCTATACTGAAGCGGGCGGGCAGGTGCATATTCATAGCATGCAGGATGAGAAAGAATGGAGCTTATATGTCGATGACAGCCCATTTGGTTTGAGCGATGAGCAACTGGCGCGGATTGGCGAGCGTTTCTACCGTGTCGATGATTCGCGTACCCGGGCGACTGGCGGAACTGGGCTTGGTTTGGCATTATCATGTAAAATTACGCAGGCGCTGGGTGGCAGCTTAAGCTTTGCGCATTCACCACTCGGTGGTTTACGCTGCAAACTGAGTTTTCCTAAACAAATGAAACCCTAAAGGAAATATATTGATGAAACATGTCATGCTGGTTGAAGATGAAATCGAACTTGCACAATTGGTGCGAGACTATCTGGAAGCTGCTGGTTTTGAGGTCAGTATGTTTCATGATGGGCAGGAAGCATATAACAGTTTTACCCAGCGTAAACCGAGTCTGATGATTTTGGACTTGATGGTGCCGCGTATGGACGGTCTGACCATTTGCCGTAAAGTGCGTGAACAGTCAGATTTGCCGATTATTATGGTGACCGCGCGTACCGAAGAAATTGACCGTGTGCTGGGTCTGAATATGGGCGCAGATGATTATCTGTGTAAACCATTTAGTCCGAAGGAACTGGTGGCACGGGTACAGGCAGTCTTACGTCGTCTGGACCGTAAATCAGAACCGGAAAGTAATGATCTGTTCCGTATGGATAAATCCCAGCAGCGTATCTGGTATCAGCAAAAGGCCTTGAATCTGACGCCGACCGAATTCCGTTTACTGGAGTTATTCCTGGAACATGTCGGGCAGGTCTATTCACGTGCGCAATTGCTGGATCATATCAATCCAGACAGTTTTGATGTCGCGGATCGCGTGATTGACAGTCATATCAAAAACCTGCGCCGTAAAATTTCGGATGCTGCTGAAACCGGTAACCGTCATGAGTGGATTCAGGCGGTGTATGGTGTTGGCTACCGTTTTGAATATCCTGAGGACTGATTGAAAAAATAAATGTGGATGTCATTATTAACCATCCACATTTATTTAAACTTGTACTTTCAGAAAATATAAATCGTTAATCTGGTCCCATAAAAACTCATAGTCTTGCATGAGTGTAATATCGGTTCCGTAAGGCTTAGGAGTTCTATAGCTTAATATCGTTCCTTCTCTATACGTACTTTTATGCCTGAAATCAAAATCACGGGTATCATCTGAATATTTTATTTGGTTGTAATAGTGGGGATGATCAGTTGCAAAAATAAAATAACAAATGTCGATTCCATTTTTCTTGTAAAGTTCTAAATTTGAAAGATCTTTAAAGACATCGTAACGGTTATTAGGTTCCCGATGGTTACTTTTCTTAAAGAATTTTAGTTCTATAGCAGCACAAGTTTGATGATCACCATCTTGATAACGAATTAAAATATCGACTCTTGCTCGCTCAGATTGACTCTTAATACTTGTTGTTTTTAAAGGTAAAAATGCTTCAAACTCTAAATGGAATTTGTCGCTTAACCTAAACTCATACAACTGCCCAAGTGTTTTTAAAATATGTCCTAATTCTAATTGGAAAGCACTTTCATTATGTGTAATTAATCCTCCAAATGCGAGTTTGTGAGTAAGCAGCTTATATGCTGTTTCAATAATTTCATGCGTCAGTTTAGTTTGATCAATTTTTTGCATGTTTTTTGATTCTATTTATTAAGACGAACAACTCACCATCACTTCCGGCACATCACTTGGCAATGGTGCTAAATCTTCAGCATGTTCAAGATCTGGCTGTTTCAGATAAGGCTGGCTGAGCAATTTAAACAAACGATCGACTTCGGAAAAATCATCACGCTCTGCCCGTTCAATGGCTTTCTGTGCCATGTGATTGCGCAGAATGTAATGCGGATTGGCTTGCTTCATGGCGGCATCCAGTTCTTCAATATCCTGATGTGCACGAATAGTTTCATATTGTGTCAGGAAAGCTTCAAACTGACGGCGATCCAGACAATCATCTTTAATAGCGTCATAGTCTTTATTTTGCAGGCGGATAAAACTCTGGGTGTAATCCAGTTGCTCACTTTGCAAGATTCGCAAAAATGCCATCGCACAGTCAAAACTGTCTTTATGGAAACCTGGCAAGCCCATTTTCTGGTTTAAACCGTGTTTGTAATGTTCCAAGAATGTCGGCTCATAATGTTCCAGACAGCCGGCCAGATCCTGTTTCCATTGTTCTTTGTCATAATCCGCAGGGCAGAGGGGAACCAGATTGTTTAACCATTGCCACAAGTTCCAGTGCCCGATACTTGGTTGTTGCTGATAGGTATAACGCCCTTGATAATCCGAGTGGTTATTGATCCAGTTCGGACGGAAGCGTTCCATAAAGCCATAAGGACCAAAGTCCAAAGTCGAGCCGGTAATATTCAGATTGTCAGTATTCATCACGCCATGTGCAAAACCAACCAATTGCCATTTGGCAATCATGACGGCAGTGCGCTGAATAACTTTGGTGGCAAAGCTCAGAATCGGCTGTTCGGCTTGCAGGCATTCCGGATAATGCCATTCAATACATTTCTGGGTAAATTCAGCCAGCAGATCCGGCTGATATTGATTGATCCATTCAAAATGCCCGAAACGAATATGACAGTCTGAGGTACGTAACATCATTGCACCGGGTTCGAGCTTTTCGCGTTGAATGCCTTGCGTTGAGGAAGTAAAGCCAACCGCATTGCTCGACGCTACACCCAAAGAATTTAAAGCATGACCCGCCAGATATTCACGAATCACCGAACGCAGTACTGCACGCCCATCACCCATACGCGAATAGGGCGTTGCACCCGCACCTTTTAAATGCAGGTCAATAGTCTGACCTTCCTGATCAAGGATCTGTGCAATTAACAGGCCGCGACCATCTCCCAATTGTCCAGCCCATTGACCAAACTGATGACCTGCGTAGACCATGGCCAAGGGTTGAAACTCAGCAAAGACTTTCTGACCACTACACATCTCGACCCATTGCGCTTTATCATCATCTGACCATTGCAGTTGTTCTGCCAAAGCTACGTTAAAATGCCCGGCTTTTGCGCCTTTCAACGGCAGCGGAACTTGATGGTGATAAAGGGCAGCAGGAAGGGTTTGATAACGAGAGTTAAAATACATGGCACTCAGTACAGGCTTGGAATACCTTGACTATAACAAAGTTGCCTGTAGAAAACTGTTGTATAAACGAGAGTTCAAGTTATCTTTCTTTCAGACATAAAAAAAGCCCCGATTGGGGCTTTTTTGTGAGCAGTTTTATTAAGATACTGCTGATTTTTTCAAATTACGAACCAGTAAATTCAAGGTTGCCCGGTGATGGGATAAACGCTGTTCAACCAGCTGGAATTCAACTTTCAGTTTGTCATCCATCTGGTGAATTTTTTCTGCCATAGAAGCCTTTTTCACCTGAATTTCTTGCTCTTTTAGTTTGGCCCAGTCATTTAAGGTTTGGGTAAAGGCATCATATTCCTGTGCAATCTTGGTTTTCACAGTAATGATGTCTTCAGAGACATCATGGCCATAGACCGCAAGATCCTGTTCAGCATATTTAAACTTCATTGCCAGTTCTGCTTTTTTGATATTAAAGCTAGGAATACGACGTAAGTTTTTGGCTAAACCCAGTTTAGAACAGGTCCAGATCAACCATTTGGTTGGATCGTATTGCCACCATTTCACGCCATTACGGTAATCGTACTGGAAAATGTGGTGGTAATTATGATAACCCTCACCCCAGGTGGCAATCGCAAGTACGAAGTTGTCACGTGCAGTGTTCTCGTCGGTATAAGGACGATTGCCCCACATGTGACACAGCGAGTTGATGAAGAAAGTCACATGATGGCTTAGGATTAAACGCACTAATCCACCCAGCAGCAAGACTCCCCAGACATCGCCGACTGCCCAGCCAATTGGAAGCAAAATAGCAGCATGAACGGCAATCACTAATGGAATATAGTATTTGTCCTGAAACATGACGACTTTGTCTTTTAACAGATCTGGCGCATTTTTATAGTTTGCCACACCTGATGGATAATCACGTAACATCCAGCCGATATGTGCATACCAGAAACCTTTGTTGATCGAGTACGGATCTTGATCCACATCATCGACATGACGATGATGAGTACGGTGACCAGATGCCCAGAACAAGATACTATTCTGTACAGCAAATGTACCCATAATCATTAAGATGATTTTTAATGGTAGAGTGGCTTCATAAGCACGATGTGCCCACAGGCGATGGTATCCTGCTGTAATGCCAAGGCTGCTTACGCCCAGTAAAACAAACATGCTGATCCAAGCGGCGGCGCTAAAATCATGGTGATACGCATATAACGGAATTGCAATCAGGGCGACAATGGGTAATAACACCAATGCAAACACCGCAATCCAGTTAATGGGGGCTTTGGGTAAGGGAGCATTCATCTCCAACAGCACTCCTAGAACCTCGGAAGGTTTAACAAAAAGCAGAAACCACTGTTGATTTTAACAGCAGCCTATCTTGTTTATATTAGCATGTGGCCTATAGCATCACTAGCATTATTGTACGGTTGTATTGTACTTGTCAGTAACAGGATAAGTAGGGCAAAAACGACCATTTTGCCAGTCTAGACGGGGCTTGATTTCCGACTAAGTGACTGAGGATTATCGGTCTTTTAGACTATTTAATTTGGCTAATATTAAGTGATTTAACTGTTCATCATTTCTACAATATTGCCAGAAAATTTGCAGAATATATCTCATAGAAAATTAATTTAACATTCAAGTCGAATCAATCTAAAAGTCAGACACGCTTTAATAGCTTGACATGGAATCGAGCTGTCTTAAATAAAACGATTTGAACTGATCGATAATCAGGCTGTTTTTTAGAGTTGCTGCAGCATCAGTTTTGGGTAATCGGTAATTAGCCCTTGAATTCCCCAATCACGCAGCTCTTTGGCTCGGCTCACATCATTGACCGTCCAGACACTGATATTTAATTCAGCAGCCTGGGTGGCCTGAATCAGGTCTTTGCTGGCCAGCTCATTCATCCAGCCAATATGACAGCAATCCAGTTCTAGCGCCTGATCAATCGCTTGATATTTTAGGTCGGTTTCGATGAGTAAACCGCGTTTTAGCCGGGAATTTTGCTGTTTGAAGGCTTGCAGGACTTTGGCATCAAAACTGGTAATGATGGCCGCCTGCTCATAGCCTTGCAGTTGCTGTGCAACGCCCAGTGCAATTTTCTCAGCCGCAGCTTCGGAATCGACACTTTTGATTTCGACTTCAATATGCTCAAAGTCTCGAATGACATTTAAGGTCTGATTTAAAAGGGGAGTGGCTTCGACTTTATTCCAGTCTGACCAGGTCACAGCATGATTATAGTGTGCAAGATCTTGACGACTGCATTCATATAAATGCTTTTGCAAACCTGTGGTTCGCACAAAGTCGTCATCATGCATGATGATTAAGGCATTGTCTTTGAGCTGACGCACATCAAACTCAACGGCGCGAATACCGATGTCTTGAATATATTGAAAACCGCCTAGGGTATTTTCAGGGGCTTCGCCACGTGCACCACGATGACCAATTATGCGCATAGACTGCCCATAAATTGAGAAGTTGATTTCATTGTATGCGTGCTATGTGACAAAAAGATGATAAGGCTTATTGTCGTCAGATGCACTGTAAAATCAAGATACATCTGACGCGTATTTTTAGATTTAGAATCAAGAAATAATTCTAGTTTTCGATGCTGTCATTGATATTTTTTTGCCACAGTACTTCTGAACCGCCCTCGCTGCGTTGCAAGGTGCGCGATGCTACAAATAGCCAGTCTGATAAACGGTTCAGCAGTTGTAGCGACGCTGCCTGAATATTCTGGTCGCGAGAGTGGACTGACATCACGCTACGTTCTGCCCGGCGGCAGACTGCGCGCGCCTGATGGGCAAAGCTGCAGACTAAAGTGCCAGCAGGCAGAATAAAGTCTTTGAGCATTGGCAAGGCTTCATTCATACGGTCGATATCATTTTCTAAAAAATCAATCGACACAGGTTGTACCAGATTAAAACCCGGAATACAGACTTCACCACCTAAATCGAATAACCAGTGTTGAATTAAGCTAAGAGATTTATCCCACTTGGCTTTGTCCTCAATTGTACTTAAAGCAATGTGTGAGCGAAGTACACCAATCACGGCATTCAGTTCATCGACATCACCGAGTGCATCAATACGTAAATCATCTTTGGCAACACGTGAACCATCTCCCAGACCTGTGGTGCCTGAATCGCCTGTGCGGGTATAAATTTTACTTAAGCGGTGACCCATGTAAGTTCCTTAAATAATGAAATGCTGTAAATAAAAAGAATCATGCCATAGCCATGACATGATCCCAAAAGTATTTGCTTGAACTTGGATGGGCTTAATATTTAAAGGTCACACCGGCAGATGCGAGGCGACCACCGTTGATGTAATATTCATCACCACCATATGAAGCAGTTTTAAATTTCACATCACCAATATTTTTGATATTGCTAAATAACTTAATATTAGGATTAAGATTCCAATAGCCATTTAGGTCTACAGTTGCATATCCGGGAACTTCTTCCGAATCAGCAACATTAGAGATTTTAGAGGTAGATTTTGCGATGAGTGTGGCGCTTAAACCATACAAACTATTTTCTAATCCAATCGTTGTTGAAAGTGATTGACGAGGGCGTCGAATAAGTTCTAAGCCAGTATCCTTATTTTCAGTTCTAACATAAGCATACTCGCCAATTATAAAGAAATCATCTTTTTGCCATGTTAAGCCGAATTCGCCACCTTGCATTTGGGCTTTTCTAATATTGTCATAGGTCTTATCTTTCTTCCCTACTTCGATCGGGCGAGTATCAATTAGGTTATCAACCTGAGTTTCATAGAGTGCTGCGTTTAAAGATAAACTATTTGTGAGCTGATGATCTAAACCGATTTCATACGAAATACTTTCTTCAGGTTTTAGGTCAGGATTTCCGTAAGTACCTCCCCAAGTTGCATTATCGTAAGAATAGTAAAGTTGGTTACCTGTAGGTGCTTTAAAACCAGTTCCGATATTGCTGTAAATACTAGTTTTAGCATTTAGATTATATCGACCTGCAAGTTGACCTACAATATGGCTACCAAATTCATCATGATCCTCTAGGCGTAAACCAGCTTGCGTATGAACTTTATTGGTATCGTAATTATGTTGCACATAATATCCAATACTGTCTAAATCTTGTTTTTGCCCCAAGATTGAATAACTTTCAATATTCGTCTGGTTTAAACTGGCCCCTAAAAGAAGATGCTGTGTATTAGATAATTTCCATTTTGCACTTAAATCAGCTTCATCACGTTCAGTGTTAAATAGATAGCTATTTCCGGCTCCTAATAATTCATCTTTGAAGTTTGAGTATTGTCCATTCAGTAAAAGGTTCGGTGAAACTTGAGCACTTGCTTTAGCAATAAGGACTTGGTTTAAAAAATCTTGTGAGCCGCCATAGTAAATATTAGTTCCTTCATTCTCACTAAAACTAAGACTTGCACTATATTTTTCTTTATTGAGGCCTAATTTAGCACTATAGCCTTTCTGATCGTATCCCGCGTTTACTTTAGCTTTGTTCGTTACAGGCGTACCATCACTTTCAAGGCGCTGACCTTTAATTTGAGCATATAAACCTGACTGATCTACAAAATCTGCACCAATAATAGATTTATAGGTATGATTTTCACCAATTTCATTGGTTAATGATATCCCTGTTTTTTTAGGTGTAGCAGAAATCACATTGATGACACCACCAATCGCATCTGTACCATACTGAACGGATGCAGGACCTCTTAAGACTTCAATACGTTCAATATCGCTTAAATCTATATAAGGAATATTAGAGCCACCATCTAGAGCGGTATTTAAACTGACGCCATCTTTTAAAAATAGAAGGTGCTTTGGATCTGTACCACGAAGGAACGCAGATGTCGTTTGACCAATACCACCTGATTGCACAATGTTAATAGATGCTTCTCTATTCAGTAGAGAACCTAAATCTGCAATAGGAGATTGTTGAATGGTTTTTTCATCAATCACTGAAATCCGCGCAGGTACATTTTCTATCTTTTCTTCAGAACGTGTGGCAGTCACCACAATGGTATCTAAAGAGGCTTTCGCAACTTTTTGCTCGGCAGCCTGAACAGATGAAGTGAAACCCAAGGCAAGTGCGATCGCACCTACTAAGGCAGTAGGTTGACAATGAAGTGACATGTTAAAGCTCCCTACATTCACTTCCCCGTGAATGATTGAGTTATAGAACACAACAAGCAGGTTTCCGGACTTAAATGTGCAAAGCAGCGACTTTGCTGTATATCCACCTTCCCACATCAAGATGCAGTGGTGTAAACCGAAGAGTTTAAATTGATAGACGTTTCATTTTTTACCGTTGCGGGGGCAGTGCTGGATTTACACCAGCTTCCCTAAAGCCTGAAGGCTTGGACTTGCTGCAAAGTGAGCGCAGTATAAAGTCAGTATGAGTTATATACAATCTGCATAGAGAATAATCCGGATGAACTTTACGCAAGTCAGAAAAATTGCATTACAATGATTTGCCCCAATCTTATAGATTGTTCAATACATTGGTAGATCTAGAGCCAACATAATATGCGAACCCGTGCCAAAATTTGTGGAATTACCCGAGTCGAAGATGTACATGCCGTAGTCAATGCTGGCTGTGACGCGATAGGATTTGTATTTTATCCCCCGAGTCCGCGTCATGTCACTTTAGAGCAGGCTGAAATCCTGATCCGGGCGATTCCGGCGTATGTGCAGGCTGTAGGTTTATTTGTGAATAGTCATGCAGATGAAATTCAGGATATTCTGAAAACCGTTCCACTGGATATTTTACAATTTCATGGCGATGAAACACCTGAACAGTGTCAGGCTATCGCCCAGCAGGTCGGACGCCGTTGGTATAAAGCCATCCAGGTGAAACCGGGTTTAGATATTCAAGCCGAAATTCAAGGTTATCAGGATGCAGGGGCAAGTGCTGTGCTGTTAGATGCCTGGCATCCAGATTTAAAAGGGGGCACCGGGCATAGCTTTGACTGGACTACTTTTCCAAAATTAAATATTCCGCTCATCTTGGCAGGGGGCTTAAACCCTGACAATATCGAGCAGGCAATTCTCACCACACAAGCCTATGCTGTGGATGTGAGTGGCGGTGTCGAGTCCGCAAAAGGTATAAAAGACCAACAACTCATAGAACGCTTTATGCAAGGAGTCCATCGTGGATCAGCAAAATACTAGCCAGAACAGTCAGGCAGTTGACTATACCCAATTCCCGGATGAACGCGGGCATTTCGGTATTCATGGCGGACGTTTTGTGTCAGAAACACTCATGGCGGCTTTAGAAGACTTGGAAAAGCTCTACTTCCGTATGAAAGATGATGCACAGTTTTTGGCAGAATTTGACCGTGATCTGGCGTTTTACGTCGGTCGTCCGAGTCCTTTATATCATGCTGAACGATGGTCGAAAGAGTTGGGTGGTGCGCAAATTTATCTGAAACGTGAAGACCTGAACCATACCGGTTCGCATAAGGTCAACAACACTATTGGTCAGGCCTTGCTTGCAAAATTGTCAGGTAAAAAACGTATTATTGCCGAAACAGGTGCCGGTCAGCATGGTGTAGCAACTGCCACAATTGCAGCACGTTTAGGTCTTGAGTGCGTGGTATTTATGGGCGCTGAAGATGTCAAACGTCAGGCCATGAACGTGTACCGTATGCGTTTGCTCGGTGCGACAGTTGTGCCTGTACAAAGTGGCTCTAAAACCTTGAAAGATGCCATGAACGAAGCCATGCGTGACTGGGTGACCAATGTGGATTCTACTTATTACGTGATTGGTACTGTGGCAGGTCCACATCCATATCCGCAGCTGGTTCGTGATTTCCAGTCGATCATTGGTCGTGAAGCACGCCGTCAGATTCAGGAGCAGGCAGGCCGTCTGCCAGATGCACTGGTCGCATGTGTTGGTGGTGGATCCAATGCCATGGGCTTGTTCTACCCATTCCTGAACGATCAAGACGTGAAAATGTATGGAGTAGAAGCAGCAGGTTTGGGTATTGAAACTGGTAAGCACTCTGCGCCGTTAAATGCCGGACATGTCGGTGTACTGCATGGTAACCGGACTTACCTGATGTCGGATAAAGAAGGTCAGATCATTGAAACCCATTCAATTTCTGCCGGTCTGGACTATCCGGGTGTGGGGCCAGAGCATAGCTTCCTGAAAGATATGGAACGTGTGAACTATGTGCCGATCAATGATCAGGAGGCTTTACAAGGTTTCCGCGACTTGACCAAGATTGAAGGCATTATTCCGGCGCTAGAAAGCGCACATGCCATGGCATACGTGACCAAACTTGCACCGACCATGGACAAGGATCAGATTATTATTGCGACGGTTTCAGGTCGTGGTGATAAGGACTTGATGACTGTAGCACGCATTGACGGTGTGGAAATGGTAGAGATGTAAGTTCCTTAAAGTCCTCTCCTTATAGGAGTAGGAGAGGATTTGGGAGAAGTTATTTCAAATAAAAAATCGTACCAAGTTTTCTTGGTACGATTTTTATTGGACAGATTTTGCGGGAACCTGCTTGTCTGGAGTTAAGAAAACTCACCTTGCGCGCGCTCTTTGGCCCATTCACGTAAAACAAATTTCTGCAGTTTGCCGGTCGAAGTTTTTGGAATTTCGGTAATCACCACATCCTTAGGCACTTTAAAGCGGGCCAGATGTTCACGGCAGAATTCCATAATTTCTTCTTCCGAAGCTGTCATTCCTTCTTTGAGTTCGATAAAGGCACAAGGAACTTCCTGCCAGCGTGGATCAGGCTTGGCGACTACTGCAGCAGTCAGCACCGCCGGATGCTGATACAGTACTTCTTCCACTTCAAGCGATGAAATATTTTCTCCGCCGGAAATAATCACGTCTTTGGAGCGGTCGGTAATTTTGGCATAGCCATCCGGTTGGCAAACTGCCAGATCTCCCGTATGGAACCAGCCACCGGCAAAGGCTTCTTCTGTCGCCTCAGGATTTTTCAGATAACCTTTCATCACGATATTGCCACGGAACATGATTTCACCCATGGTCTGACCATCATGCGGCACTTCCTGCATGGTATCCGGATCAAGCACTTTCATGCCATCTTGCAATGGATATGGGACGCCTTGACGAGAGTGCAGTTGTGCCTGTTCCTGAATAGACAAATCACTCCAGCCGGCCTGTGATGCACAGAGCGCAGAAGGGCCGTAGGTTTCAGTCAAGCCATAGACATGTGTCACGTTAATTCCGATATTACGCATGCCTTCAATAATTGCAGCCGGCGGGGCAGCACCCGCCACCATGACTTCGACACGATGGTCAATTTTGGTCTTTTTCTCTTCAGGCGTATTGATCAGCATTGACAGGACAATCGGTGCGCCACAGAAGTAATCGACTTTATGTTCAGCAATTAGTTTGAAAATCAGTTCGGCATCGACTTTACGCAGGCAGACGTTGGTTCCGCCGTTGGCCGCCATAGTCCATGCAAAGCACCAGCCATTACAGTGGAACAGTGGCAGTGTCCATAAATAGGTGGCACGCGGCATCATGCCACAAGCAATGATATTACTGGCGGCATTAATGTAGGCACCGCGGTGATGATAGACCACACCTTTCGGATTACCCGTGGTGCCAGAGGTGTAACTTAAGCTGATGGCATCCCATTCATCTTGAGGCAAATGCCAGTCAAAATTTGCATCGCCTTGGGCAATCCAGTCTTCATATTCGATTTGACCAATACGGCTGTCTTCACCTTCAAACTCTGCATCGGCCACATCAATCACATAGATCTCTTGTGAAACCAGCGCCAGTGCTTCGGTCGCAAGCGCTGTAAATTCAGGGTCGACCAATAAGACTTTGCTTTCAGCATGTTCCAGCATAAAGGCGAGCGTCTTGGCATCCAGACGGGTATTTAAGGTATTGAGTACCGCACCTGCCATCGGCACAGCAAAGTGCGCTTCAATCATGGCAGGGACGTTAGGCAGCAGGACAGACACGGTATCATTTTTACCGATGCCTAATTTTTGGAGTTGGTTGGCAAACTGACGGCAGCGATTGTATTTCTCACGCCAGGTAATGCGGCGCTGACCATGAATAATCGCATTTTGATTCGGATAGATATAAGCTGCACGATCTAGATAGCGTAAAGGTGACAAGGCTACAAAATTTGCGGGGGTACGCGGTAATTCATCGTATGCGCTAACCATGGTAAAACTCCGTTGTATCGTTATTTTCATATCCTTTTGAAAAGATATGCACTTCTTCGAAATCTTGCATTTATGCTTTAGTCGAGTAAATTAATATAAATTTTAAGTCATTGAATATTAATTAAAATATTTAGCCCTATTTGATTTTTTTGAACCCGTGGGTTCCCATATTTGATTTTTTAGGTATTTTACTCTAATTGAGTCAGTAAAATAATATGAGCCAGAGAATAATAATGAAAATACAACAGGCGAATGCAGTCTGGCGAAACTGGTCAGGGAGTCAGCACAGCGCTCCTCAAGTTTTTCAGCCCAGAGAAATAAGCGAATTACAAGGTTTGGTGAAGTCACAGGCAAAGATTCGTGCAGTAGGTGCGGGGCATTCATTTAGTGCTTTGGCTAAAACCAATGATGTGCTGCTTCATCTCGATCATTTAAAAGGTGTGGTGGCTTTGGATGAGGCAAAAGTTCAATGTACCGTGCACGCTGGTACGCGTTTATATGATTTAGGTGAATATCTTGCCCCGATCAATCAAGCTTTACCCAATCAGGGTGATATTGATCAGCAAAGTCTGGCGGGAGCGATTTCCACGGGAACGCATGGCACCGGCATCGATTTACCCTGTTTATCTGCTTTTGTGGACGGTTTTGAATTGCTGACTGCAGATGGAGAGCTGTTGCAATGTGATCGTCAGCAAAATGCGGACATCTTCCAAGCGGGGCGTGTGGCGTTAGGTAGTCTGGGGATATTGACCAAAATTACCCTGCAAAATCGTCCGCGCTATAAATTAAAAGAACAGATTCGGCTGTGTCCATTAAAAGAAGTATTTGCGCATATCGATCAATGGAAACATCAGCACCGGCATATTGAATTTTGGGCTTTTCTTCATTCTGATCAGGTCATGCTAAAAACCCTGGATGAAACGAATGATGAAATTCAGCCAAGGCAGGAGAACTGGCCATCTGAAGATGCGTTATTGACTTTGTGTTCTGAATTGACCCGATTTATTCCTGCATCTAATCCTTATCTGCAAAAATTATTGGGTGTTTTTGTTAAACCGAGTTGTTATGTGGATTGGTCATCCCGGATTTTTCCGACTCCGCGTCAGACCAGATTTAACGAAATGGAATATCAGCTTCCGGTCGATTCCGGCTTGCAGTGTCTGGACGAGGTTCTGCGTGTTTTACGCAAACATCGAGTGCCGATGTTCTTTCCAGTCGAGTTTCGTTATGTCAAAGCCGATGAGATATGGCTGAGTCCTTTTTATCAGCGTGATTCGGTTTCGATTTCGATTCATCAGTTTTATAAACAGGATTGCCGAGCTATTTTCGATCTGGTCGAGCCGATTTTTCAGAAGTATCAGGGACGGCCACATTGGGGAAAGTTGCACAGCATGACAGCCGCTTCGCTGTGTGATCTTTACCCAAAATGGGATGATTTTATGAGATTGCGCCAGCAACTGGATCCGCAGCAAAAATGGCTGAATCCGCATTTACAGCAGTTATTTTTGTCTGAATAGCAGGAGCGAATTATGCAATCGAAGTATTTTCAGCAACTGACCCGAGATTTGCAGCAGCAGGGAACTGGTACACCGCAACTGATTCTGGATCTGGCTCAATATCAGCAGAATCTGGAGATTGTACAGGCAAAAATCCCTGCGCAGCTCAAGCCGCGTCTGGTGGTGAAGTCTCTAGCCAGTATCCAGCTACTCAAACTGGCCAGTGAAAAGCTGAATACCCGACGATTTATGGTATTTCATTTACCCCATCTTTTAGAAATGATGAGAGCATTTGAACAGGCTGATATCTTGCTGGGTAAACCGATGCCAATTCATGCGGTACAAGGTTTTTATCAAAACGTTCCTGAACAAAATAAAGCAAATGATCAAAGCAATATTCAATGGCTGATCGATGACATAAAGCGCTTGAAGCAATATCTGCAATTCGCTCAAGAATCTAATCTTCAGTTAAATATCAATATTGAAATTGATGTCGGCTTACATCGTGGTGGGGTGAGTAGTCAGCAACAGTTAATAGCCTTACTCAAACTCATTCAGCAATATCCCGACGCTCTCAGGCTTTCAGGGTTGATGGGCTATGATGCACATGTCGCCAAATTGCCGAATATTTTGAAAAGCCCCGAAAAAAGTTATCAGCAATCGCAGCAGATTTATCAACAATATAAAAATACTATTCAGCAGCAATTCCCCGATTTATGGCGGGCAGATTTGTGTTTTAACGGTGGTGGCAGTCCGACCTTTATGCAGCACTGCCAGCAGAGTGTCTGTAATGATCTGGCTTTTGGCTCGATGCTGCTCAAACCCAGTGACTTCGATCTGGACAATTTATCCGTTTTAAAATGTGCGCTCTGGATTGCCACACCGATTTTAAAGGTATTGTCTTATAGCCAGATTCCGGGTCTGGAAATGCTGAATCATTTGCCGCATCGGCATAAAGCACTGTTTATCTATGGTGGCTATTGGCAGGCAGATTATATTTATCCTGAAAAAAGCCGGCCGCATCTGTTGTATGGTCGCAGTAGTAATCAGGAAATGCTTCAGGTACCTAGGCAATGCAATATTCATGTCGATGATTATGTGTTTTTAAGGCCGACACAAAGTGAAGCCATCATTCCGCAATTTGCCCAGCTCTATGTTTATCGTGAGAGAACATTTATTGAGTGGCAGACTTTCCGGGAATAACCACATTTTGAATTAAGAGATGAGCCTAAGTCTTTAAAGATCAGGGAAAGATTTGGGGGTAAATCTGATTTTTATTGGGGAAAAGGTTTAATCATGCGGCCAAGCCGTGTAAAATTCGAATCGATTTTATTTATCCACCGTTTTTATCTTTTGAGGTTTTCCTCGATCATAATCTCGCGGTGACATGCTCCATGGTACGGGGCATCACTCCTTAAGGATTTCTTATGCCAATTATCACTTTGCCAAATGGCGATCAAAAACAGTTTGATCAAGCCGTATCTGTGATGGACGTTGCACTCAGCATTGGTCCTGGTCTTGCAAAAAATACCGTTGCTGGTCGTGTAAACGACCGTTTAGTGGATGCGTCTGATCTCATCACTGAAGATGCAACCTTACAAATTATTACGCCTAAAGACGAAGCCGGTGTCGAAATTATTCGTCACTCTTGCGCGCATTTGGTGGGTCATGCGGTTAAGCAACTGTTCCCAGAAGCAAAGATGGTCATTGGTCCTGTCATTGAAGAAGGTTTCTACTATGACATCTGGATGCCACGTCCATTCACATTAGACGACATGGCAGCCATCGAAGAGCGTATGAAAAAGCTCATCGATCAAGACTATGATGTTGTGAAAAAAATGACCCCGCGTGACGAAGTGATTGCAGAATTCACAGCGCGTGGCGAAGAATACAAATTACGCTTGATCAACGACATGCCTGAAGAAACACAAATGGGCTTGTACTACCATCAAGATTACTTGGATATGTGCCGTGGTCCGCACGTTCCAAATACCAAATTCTTAAAATCGTTCAAGCTGACTAAAATCTCGGGCGCTTACTGGCGCGGTGATGCGAAAAACGAACAATTACAACGTATTTATGGTACAGCGTGGGCAGACAAGAAACAGCTTGCAGCTTATGTAAAACGTATTGAAGAAGCAGAAAAACGCGATCACCGTAAAATTGGTAAAGCGCTAGACTTGTTCCATATGCAAGAAGAAGCACCGGGTATGGTGTTCTGGCATCCGAACGGCTGGACCATTTACCAGGTACTTGAACAATACATGCGTAAAGTTCAGCAAGACAACGGCTATGAAGAAATCCGTACCCCGCAAGTGGTTGATTTCACGCTGTGGGAAAAATCAGGACATGCTGCCAACTATGCAGACAACATGTTCACCACGCATTCTGAAAACCGTAACTACGCGGTTAAACCAATGAACTGTCCTTGTCACGTACAAGTGTTCAACCAGGGTTTAAAATCATACCGTGATCTTCCGGTACGTCTGGCAGAATTTGGTTCATGTCACCGTAACGAGCCATCAGGTTCTTTACACGGCATTATGCGTGTACGTGGCTTTACCCAAGATGATGCGCATATCTTCTGTACCAAAGAACAGATTGGGCCTGAAGTTGCAGACTTTATCAAATTGACACTCGACGTATACAAAGATTTTGGCTTCGAAGAAGTACAAATGAAATTATCAACACGTCCTGAAAAACGTGTCGGTGATGACAAACTTTGGGATATGGCTGAAAAATCTTTAGCAGATGCTTTAGATGCTGCGGGTCTTGAATGGGAGCTTCAGCCGGGCGAGGGTGCATTCTATGGTCCAAAGATTGAATTCTCTCTGAAAGACTGTCTGGGGCGTGTCTGGCAGTGTGGTACCATTCAGTGTGACTTTAACTTGCCAGAACGTTTAGATGCGTCTTATGTCACAGAAGATAACGACCGCGATCAGCCAGTAATGTTACATCGTGCAATTCTTGGCAGTTTTGAACGTTTTATTGGTATACTGATTGAACACTACGCAGGTTTCATGCCACCTTGGTTGGCGCCGATGCAAGCGTGTGTGATGAATATTACCGATTCTCAGGCAGAAGCATGTGAGTCAGTTGTCGCAAAACTTAAAGAAAACGGTATTCGTGCAATTTCTGACTTGAGAAATGAGAAAATCGGCTTTAAGATTCGTGAACGTACTTTAGAGCGTATTCCTTACTTACTGGTACTTGGGGACCGTGAAGTTGAAGAAGGTACAGTAAACGTCCGTACCCGCTCAGGAAAAAATTTGGGTACTATGTCAATCGATGCTTTCGTTGACCTAGTAAAAGCAGCCGTTGCCGAACGCGGCCGGTACATTGTGGAGTAACAGCGATTAAACAGCCTGACCGTAATCAACAGGGCGGTAACAAATCAAACCGTCCTGCCTTGAATGATGAAATTCGTGCGAAAGAAGTCCGTCTTGTAGACGAAAATGGTGAGCAAAAAGGGATTGTAAGCTTAGCTGAAGCCCTGCGCGCAGCAGAAAGTGTGGAACTTGATCTTGTCGAGATCGTAGCCAATGCTGAGCCACCAGTATGTAAGATCATGGACTTCAACAAGCATTTGTTTGATCTTAAGCAAAAGCAGAAAGAAGCGAAGAAAAAACAACATCAAGTCCAGGTGAAAGAAATCAAGCTACGCCCGGGTACTGATGTTGGTGATTACAACGTAAAACTACGTGCAATCATCAAGTTCCTTGAAGAAGGTAACAAGGTGAAAATCACCCTTCGTTTCCGTGGCCGTGAAATGGCGCACCAACAGTTGGGTCTGGCTCAATTGCAAAAAATTGAAGCTGACGTGGCTGAATTCGGTACTGTTGAACAGATGCCGAAAATGGAAGGCCGTCAAATGGGTATGCTGCTTGGTCCTAAAAAGAAAAAGTAAGCACTCATGAAGCGAACAAAGCCCTGCAGATGCAGGGCTTTTTTTATGCCCTAAAATTCCAGGCAGTTTGTATGGCCTGCATAATCTGTTGAGCCTGTTGCCGGGAAAACATTGACAATTGAATCCGGAAAAACCCGAGACAGATTTGGTTGATCAGACCAGGCTGGCATAATCTAAAATCTAGCGTGCCATCGCGTTGACTGATGACATGCGCTGGAGTTCTACTCAGCCAGCGCTTGAGATGGGCTTTGAGAGAATCGTATCGCGGATTCAGAAAGCTATAGTGTACCGAGTGCCGTTTTAAGCAGAGGCTGATCCGGAAACCGGCCAAAGTATAATAAATTGCCTGAGACGTTATTTTTAGTTTGGTTCCCAGCATGAGCAACGAAAAACCAAGAAAGCCGCCGATATAAACATAAAAGCCAGGCGATTCCTGCCATAAAAATAACAATCCTTGCAGAAAGCTGGAATTGCTACGCAGACTGCTTAAATAAAAAATGCTGAATATGCCAACCGGATAACAGAGTAGTAAATATCCGATAGCGCGCATGATCGGACTACTCTGATGAAACAAGATTTTTTCTGACGCGTTCATAGCTTATTTTTATGATCATAAAGCGTATTATTTTAATGAGCTTAGATAATCTGGAGTCAAAAAGAAAGGCCCTTTTGGGCCCTTCTTTTAAGTCAAATCCAGCTTATTCAACTGATTTTTCATCATTTTCGATCAGCAGTTTATTGCCAATCGGAATTTGGCGCGGCAATTTCTCTTCTGGAATGATACGTTGCAAGTCAATGATCAATAGACCATTTTCATAATCTGCCTGTTGTACTTCAATATATTCATCCAGACGCAAAGACAATTTAAATGTACGTCGTGCAATGCCTTTGTGCAAGAATTCGGTATGGTCATTGTTCTGGTTTTCAGGCTTACCTAAAATGGTCAGTAACTTATTTTCCAGACGAATGTCGAGTTCTTCTTGACGGAAACCCGCAGTTGCGACCACAATCCGATAATTATTTTCGCCATGCTTTTCGATATTATACGGGGGATAATTCGGCGCATCACTTTGCATGGCATAGTCAATAAAGTCATTCAAGCGATCAAAACCGATACTACGACGAAACAGAGGATGAAGATTTAAGTTGCTCATGATTAGAACCTTCTCGATTAAGCAAAGTTATAAAAACAAGAAAATAAGATCTGTCATGTCAGACATCGACAGTACATAAGATTGACGCAATCCTTATGCACAAATAAATATGTGTCTGCTGTAAAAATTTTCAAGATAAAAAATAAAAAAATACATGAATTTTTATTAAGATAATGATATTTATATAAAAATATTTTTAAAATACAGACTTGTTGTTTCTGGCTGAATCCTCTATGTTGAATGCATCATGGCATAGATAAAGTGCAGGGAGTATTAAAAAAATGATCGATTTATATTATTGGGGCACCCCCAATGGCCATAAAATTAGCATTGCTTTGGAAGAAATGGGGCTGAAGTATCAAATTTTTCCGATTAATATTCTGGAAAATGACCAGTTCCAGTCTGACTTTCTGGCTATTTCTCCTAACAATAAAATTCCGGCGATGGTCGATCAGGAAGGGCCAGATGGCCAGCCGATTTCAATCTTTGAATCGGGTGCGATTTTGCAGTATTTAGGTCGTAAAACCGGCATGTTCTATCCGACAGATGAAATCAAACGTATTCAGGTAGAACAATGGCTGATGTGGCAAATGGGTGGACTAGGCCCGATGCTTGGGCAAAATCATCACTTTAGCCGTTTTGCGCCTGAGCGTATCGCCTATGCCACCGAGCGTTATGTCAATGAAAGCAAACGTCTGTATGGCGTGCTAAACAAGCAGCTGGTCGGGCAGGATTATGTGGCTGGTGAATACTCGATTGCCGATATGGCGATATTCCCGTGGTTGTTGCGACACGACTGGCAGCAGATTAACCTGGCAGATTATCCTGAAGTGGCTAAATATATCGATCGCTTGAATGCACGTCCTGCAGTTCAGAAAGCGCTTGCTATACAGGTCAGTTAAGCTGCAGCCTTTATGCTAAAATAGCCTTAAATAAATAAAGCCACCCTTAAGGTGGTTTTTTATTGGATGGATATATGAACGATTTTCTTCTGAATTTTACCAAGATTGTTGAAAGCAATACCCGAATTTACTGGAGTATTCTCTTCGGTATTGCTGCATGTTTAGTACTTTATATTGCTGAAATTGTACATATTGATCAGGTAATTGCTGCTCTCAATACCAAAGATCAGCAGATTTTGCGTGCAGCGATTGAACCCATTACCCAGCAGTATAAATGGGGACGGATCATGGCAATGGTGGCAGCAGTACTGTGGTCCAGCTGGGAATATAGCAAAGCCAAGAAAAAACTGCGTTTAAGCCGTTAATACTGGCATGAGCCTGTTTCTGCTCTTTCTATCAGCCTTCGGTGCAGCGACATTACTGCCTTTACAGTCTGAAGCTGTGCTGCTTGGTCTTTTGGTACAGGCAAGCCATAGTGTGGCACTGTTAATTGCCGTGGCCAGTCTGGGGAATATTCTGGGTTCCTGTGTCAACTGGTATCTGGGGCTCAAAATCGAGCATTATAAAAATAAAAAATGGTTTCCGGTGTCAGAAGACAAGATGCTCAAGGCACAAATGATATATCAGAAATATGGCTATTGGTCTTTGCTGCTGAGCTGGGTGCCTATTATTGGAGATCCCATTACTTTAATTGCAGGACTACTGAAAGAAAACTTTGCCCGATTTTTACTCATTGTCAGCCTGGCGAAAATTGGACGTTATCTGTTTATTTATGCGGCTTTTGCCCTGTTCTAAACCTGAAGCGATTTTTCTGATTCTGTTTTGCGCACTATTTTTAAAGTGAAATCATAAAACCATCCTGTTTAAATTCGCTTATTGGATGAAGATGCTTTTGTTTTAAACAAAGATGCTTTAGAATACTCGCTCCCTTACCTGCAGGTCGTTTTGTAATGGTGCAAACGAGCCGAACAGGTGTTCAAAAGAGGTTGTTATGCCTAAGATGAAAACTCGCCGTGGTGCAGCTAAACGCTTTAAAGCGACTGCTAACGGTTTTAAGCGTAAACAAGCGTTCAAACGCCACATTTTGACCAAAAAATCTGCTAAGCGTATTCGTCAATTGCGCGGCTGTGTAATGGTTCACGTAAGTGACGTTGCTTCAGTTCGTCGTATGTGCCCGTACATCTAAGGAGATTATAAATGGCTCGTGTAAAACGTGGTGTACAGGCTCATCGCCGTCACAAAAAAATTCTTGCTCGCGCTAAAGGTTACTATGGTGCTCGTTCACGCGTTTACCGCGTAGCGTTCCAGGCGGTAATCAAAGCTGGTCAATATGCATACCGTGACCGTCGTCAGAAGAAACGTCAATTCCGCGCTTTGTGGATTGCACGTATCAATGCTGGTGCACGTCAAAACGGTTTGTCATACAGCCGCATGATTTCTGGCTTGAAAAAAGCTCAAGTAATCATTGACCGTCGCGTTCTTGCTGACATCGCTATGCATGACGCAGTTGCGTTTGCTGCGATTGCTCAAAAAGCAAAAGATGCGTTGGCTGCATAAGTCTTTATGACTTGAAAAAAGACCGTCATTTGGCGGTCTTTTTTTGCCTGAAAAATGGGAAATAGCTAATGCGCGATTTTCGTGAAATATGGTCGCCCATCGATCAGACTAAAAAAAGTTAAGTTTGCGAATAACGACACCGATACTATTTCAGAAAAATGGGCTGAAACTAATACTGTAATCTGCTTGAATTTAACCTTTTATTCCCATCTTTACTGAGCAATAAAAAGAGCATTATCTCGAGCGCTGAGTAAAAAATAATTGCGGTTAAATTCAAATAATCGAAAAAATATCAAACCCTGGTTGAGTTGAGATTCAATTGTTTGATGAATGATCAAAACTCATCGCGAAAACCGACAGCATTATTTCAAGCTCATCTCTGCTGTCGAATATCAATATATCCACTGGATTCGGCTAAGTTTTATCCAAGAAGTTAATATTTTCTTGCTGAAATCTTAAAGACCAAAATAGTAGCCAATCAGACAGATAATCACGGTAATCACAATCAAGGTCAGTACATTTGCAGAATTAGATTTGCCCGGATCTTGAGGTTTTTCCGCTTTAGATATTTTGGGCGAACGGTGTTCGGTACTCATACCCACAAATGGGTCAGGCGCAACTTTTGGGGTGAGCTGTGCAGTTTTATAGTGGTTGGCAACTTTGCTGATGAATTTGGCACTTAAATCATCAATTTTTTGTGAAAAGTGGCGTAAATTGAGCTGCTGATCTGGGCTCAGGACTTCACCATCTGACGTATAGGGATGTTGAATTTTAGTTTGAATAAACTCATTTAAGGCATCTAGCCGGTATAAAGTCTGATGCGCATAATCAGCTGAATAGTCGGTTGGAATCAGGGCCAAATGACTTTCTGTATCTGCCTGAATTGCCGGTATCGTGCCGTAGTATGGAAGATTGGTATACGCCGGTTCTATAAAATCTTGAGCTAGGCTGCTTTCAAATAACTCATAATTGGTATAAGCCTGAATATCATCCCAGTTCGGTGCTTCCAGATCTGTGTCAATACGCTTGGCCAGTTTGGGATTCAGCTCATAACACCAGAATGTTTCATGACGTAAAGGGGATTGCTGCGATTTAGGCGCTTCGTAATCATTGTCTGCGCTATACCATTCCGGCAATTCTTTGCCAATAATCCAGGCAGTTTTGGCTTTGGCACCATGGCTGACGATAAAATGCGCCAGAGGTAGCAGCTCGACATTGGCATTCGGATTTTTTTCATCAACCAGTAAATCCGAGCGATGCAAGCTTAGTCGGCGAACCCCTTGTTTTTTAAGTCCTTCCAGCCAAATCTGAAAATGCTGGGCCAATAGGTGCTGTGACATCAGATCCCGGAAGGCAAACTGATGCTGATTAAAAATGGAATGTTGAATCCAACGATTGAAACTCAGGTCCTGAGTCAGATACTCATTGCCATAAGTGACCAAGGTCAGCTGCTGTTTCCAAATTTGATCGAGTGCCATAGTGATTTGATCTGATTGATATTGTGTTTATCTTATACTTTTTATATTTAATCATGCCAATCTAATTTTCCTTAAAACGTATCTTCATCAAAGTGTCTAAAAACTGTTAGAATGTGGGGTTTTAAAATATTTTTTAACCTGTTGCTTTGAGAGTTACTATGTCACTGGAAGCCCTGACCACTGAAGCGCTCGCTGCGATTGCAGCAGCAGAAGACCTTGCTGCACTTGATCAAGTACGAGTGCAATTTACGGGGAAAAAAAGCCAGCTCGCGGAACAATCTAAGTCGCTTGGTAAAATGGATCCTGAACAACGTAAAGTCTTCGGTGCACAAATCCATGCTGTACGCGAAGCCATTACCGCTGCATTAACATCACGTCAAGCTGAACTGCATAAAGCGGCGTTAGAACAAAAATTGGCAAGCGAAACCATTGATATTACCTTGCCAGGTCGTGGTCAACAGGTGGGCAGTATCCACCCTGTGACCCAGGTACAAGAGCGTATTTGTCAGTTCTTTACCAAAGCCGGTTTTACGGTGGCCACTGGTCCTGAAGTTGAAGATGACTATCATAACTTTGAAGCGCTGAATATTCCGGGGCATCACCCGGCGCGTGCCATGCATGACACCTTTTACTTCGATGTAAATCATTTGCTACGTACGCATACGTCTGGTGTACAGATCCGTACGATGGAAACACAACAGCCACCGATCCAGATCGTGTGTCCGGGCCGTGTCTATCGTTGTGACTCGGATCAAACCCATTCGCCAATGTTCCATCAGATCGAAGGTTTGTATGTGGCTGAAAATACCAGCTTCGCAGAACTGAAAGGTTTGTTGATTAACCTGCTGAATGAATTCTTCGAAAAAGATTTGAAAGTACGCTTCCGTCCATCTTATTTCCCGTTCACTGAGCCGAGTGCTGAAGTGGATATCATGGATGAACGCGGTCGCTGGTTAGAAGTTTTGGGCTGCGGTATGGTGCATCCAAATGTGCTACAAGCTGCCGGCATTGACCCTGAGAAATACAAAGGCTTTGCTTTCGGACTGGGCGTAGAACGTTTTGCGATGTTGCGCTACGGTGTGAACGACTTACGTATGTTCTTCCAGAATGATGTGCGTTTCTTACGCCAGTTTGCTTAAAACTTTTTATTTAATCCTCTCCTAACCTCTCCTTTAAGAAAGGAGAGGGACTCCACGAAATAAATGGGGTTCTCCCCCTTAGAAAAGGGGGAGTCAGAGGGGGATTCTAGAGATTTGAATTACAGGTTTTATATCAATGAAAATTAGCGAAAATTGGCTACGCACATGGGTCAACCCAGCCATCGATAGCGACAAGCTTTCTGATCAATTGACCATGTTGGGTCTTGAAGTTGATGAACTTGCTCCTGCAGCAAAAGCATTTACAGGCGTAGTGGTTGGTGAAGTTCTGACAGTAGAACAGCATCCGGATGCAGACCGTTTACGTGTGACCACTGTGAATATCGGTACAGCTGAGCCATTACAAATCGTCTGTGGCGCGCCAAACGTACGTGCAGGCATGAAAGCGCCTGTAGCAACCATTGGTGCGGTATTGCCGGGTGATTTCAAAATCAAGAAAGGCAAGCTACGTGGTATTGAGTCTCAAGGGATGCTGTGCGGCGCTTCTGAGATTGATCTCGAAGATAAAATTGACGGTCTGTTAGAGCTACCAGACGACGCAGCTGTGGGTGTCAACATTCGTGAATATCTGGATCTTGATGACAATGTGATTGACATCAGTATCACGCCGAACCGTGGTGACTGTTTCAGCATTCGCGGGATCGCACGTGAAATTGGTGTGATTAACCAATTGCCAGTGACTGCGCCTGAAATTAAAGAAGTGACTGCAACCATTGCTGATGAAAAGCAGGTTGTAGTCAGCACTGAAGGCTGTCCACGTTACTTAGGTCGTGTGATCAAAAACGTCAATACCAAGGCAGCGACTCCTGTATGGATGGAACGCGCATTAGCACGTTCAGGTATTCGTCAGCACAGTATTCTGGTCGATATTACCAACTATGTCTTGATGGAGCTGGGTCAACCGCTACATGCATTTGATGCTGCTAAAGTGCAAGGCGCAGTCCATGTACGTCAAGCCACTGCGGACGAAAAACTTGTGCTTTTAAACGAGCAAGACGTTGAGCTTTCTGACAACGTGATGGTGATTGCGGATGACGAAAAAGCATTGGCGATTGCCGGTATCATGGGTGGCCTGTCTTCAGCAGTCAGTGATGCAACCACTGAAATTTTCCTGGAATCTGCTTTCTTCGCACCATTACATATTGCCGGTCGTGCCCGTAGCTTTGGTTTACATACGGATGCCTCACAACGTTATGAACGTGGTGTGGACTTTGAATTGCCATTAATTGCAATGCACCGTGCATCTCAGCTTATTTCTGAGCTGGCTGGCGGTGAATTTGGACCAATCACCGTGGCGGAAAAAGCTGAACTTCTGCCAAAACGTGATGCGATTGAATTAAACCAAGCTCAAGTCGATCAGTTATTAGGTTATAAAGTTGAAAGCGATTTTATTACTGATGCCTTGACACGCCTTGGTTGCACGGTGATGGTAAAAGCAGAAGGCGAATGGTCTGTAGTTCCGCCATCACATCGTTATGATATGGTGATTTATCAGGATTTGATTGAAGAAGTTGCACGTATTCATGGCTATGACAACATTCAAATCAGTCTGCCTGTGATTGATGTGAAGTTGGCCAAATACCAGGATCAGTTTGAACTGGGTCAATTACGTCAAACGGCGGTGACTTTAGGCTATCAAGAGGCGATCAGTTTTAGCTTCGCTGACTTGAAGCTTGAAAAGCAACTTAATTCCGGTGTGAATCCATTAGCATTAGCAAATCCAATTTCAAGTGATTTGGCTGTCATGCGTTCTACCTTGTTGTCTAGTCTGATCCCTTGTGTTCAGTACAATGTTAACCGTCAGCAAAGCCGTGTACGCTTCTTTGAACTGGGTTTACGTTTTGACTATCAGGAAGCCAGCAGCATTCATGATTTAAAACAGATTCCAACCTTTGCGCTGATTGCAACCGGTTCACGTCATGTTGAATCTTGGCATGCTAAACCTGCTGCAATGGACTTCTTTGACTTTAAAGGTGATGTAGAAGAAATTCTGGCTGCCGGCCGTGTCAAAGTGGAATATGTACGTTCAGAGCGTAGCTGGTTACACCCAGGTCAATCCGCAGAAATTCTCGTGAATGGTCAATCAATTGGTTACCTAGGGCGTCTACATCCTTCTCTGGAAGACGAGCTTGATCTGGCAACGACTTGGGTGGCAGAATTGGATCAAACGGCTGTTTTGCAAACTTATGTATCTAATTTTACAGAATTATCACGTTTTCCATCGGTTCGACGTGATATTGCGCTTTTAATTAGTGATAAGATTAATGTTAGCGAAATTCAGGGACTTATCGAAAAAACAGGTGGGGAGCTTTTAGACTCGACGTGGTTATTCGATGTGTACACTGGACAAGGAGTAGAAGAAGGGAAACGCTCACTGGCATTTGCACTTCTCTGGCAGCATCCAAGCCGTACACTGGAAGATGCTGAAATTAAATCAGGTATGGATAATATCCTTCAAGTGTTAGAAAACACTTACCAAGCGACATTGAGGGCTTCATGACAGCACTAACTAAAGCAGAAATGGCTGATCATTTAAGTGAGCTCACGAGTTTAAACCGTCGTGAAGCAAAACAAATGGTTGAGTTGTTTTTCGATGAGATCAGCCAAGCGCTGATCTCAGGCGAACAAGTAAAACTTTCGGGTTTTGGTAACTTCGAGTTGCGTGATAAGCGTCAACGTCCAGGCCGTAATCCTAAAACGGGTGAAGAAATTCCGATTTCTGCACGCCGTGTGGTGACCTTCCGTGCGGGACAGAAGTTCCGTCAACGTGTGGGAAATGAGCAGATCAACTGATCTGCTTTTTTTTAAATTCTGTTATTTTTCTAAATTTCAGTTTTTAAAATAAAAAAAAGAGAGCTCAAGGCTCTCTTTTTTTGTACTGAATAATCTAAAAGATTATTGAGCAGCAGCTTCAGAAGCAGCAGTAGCGTCAGCAGCAGCGTCAACAGCAACAGCAGCAGCAGCGTCAGCTTCAGCAGCAGCGTCAACTTCAGTAGAAGCTTCAACGTCAGTAGCTTCTACAGCAGCAGCGTCAGCAGCAGCTTCAGCTTCAGAAGCAGCTTCTACAGCTTCAGATGCAGCTTGGTTAGCGTCAGCAGCAGCGTCGTCAGCTTTTTTAGCACAACCAACGAAAGCTAGAGTAGTAGCAACTGCAGCAGCAATAGCGATTTTTTTGAATAACATGGCATCACTCTCTAAAAATTGAGATTAAAAAAAACCTAAGTTAGTCTGTTAAGTGCTTTTATTGTTCCTAATTGTGTTAGGGACTAACAACGCAGGAGCAGTCTAACTGGTCTGCAAATATGCTATCACTGCGCCTTTTTAATTGCTACTAGCAAGACTCAAAAAAGTACTGAAAAATGCTAAAAAATCATAAGTTTTTAACAGAAAATAACAATGGAATGAAACATTTAGATTGGAGAAAGGCTTGTTAAGTTTTTAAAAGTTATACAATTTTTAATTTGATTATTTTATTAATCAAAAACTTAAAAATAAGTTTACATAAATGAGGCTCGATTGTTTCATTGTGTAATTTATGTCAACCTAAAAAAAGGCCACCGCTTAGGTGACCTTTCATTTGAAATTTTAATTCGAGGCTTTGCGTTTCATCTGATCAAAGAAGTCATCATTGGTCTTGGTTTCTTTCATACGATCCAGTAAGAACTCCATCGCTGCCAATTCATCTTGAGTATGCAGCAGCTTACGCAGAATCCAGACTTTGCGCAGATTGTCTTCTGACATCAGGCGTTCTTCACGGCGAGTACCAGATTTCTTGATATTCATCGCAGGGAAGACACGTTTTTCAGCAATACGGCGATCCAGAGTAATTTCCTGGTTGCCTGTACCTTTGAATTCTTCGTAGATCACTTCATCCATCTTGCTGCCTGTTTCAATCAGAGCAGTAGAGATAATGGTGAGTGAACCACCTTCTTCAATATTACGTGCAGCACCGAAGAAACGTTTAGGACGTTCTAATGCATGCGCATCTACACCACCGGTCAAAACCTTGCCTGATGAAGGAATCACCGTGTTATACGCACGTGCCAGACGGGTAATCGAATCCAGTAGAATCACCACATCTTTTTTGTGCTCAACCAGACGTTTGGCTTTTTCAATCACCATTTCAGCGACTTGAACATGACGTGCAGGTGATTCATCAAAGGTCGACGCAACCACTTCACCGCGAACGGTACGTTCCATTTCGGTGACTTCTTCTGGACGTTCATCAATGAGAAGCACAATCAGAATAGCTTCTGGGTTATTACGAACAATCGATTGCGCAATACTTTGCAGCAACATGGTTTTACCGGCTTTTGGCGGTGCCACAATGATTGAACGTTGACCTTTACCAATCGGTGCCACCAAGTCGATCACACGTGTGGTTAAATCTTCAGTGGTACCATTACCGAGTTCCATCACCAGCTGTTCAGTCGGGAACAATGGGGTCAAGTTTTCGAATAAGATTTTATTACGTGAATTTTCAGGGGTGTCGTAGTTAATCTGATTAACTTTAAGTAAGGCAAAATAACGTTCGCCTTCTTTTGGTGGACGAATAGTGCCAGTAATGGTGTCGCCAGTACGTAGGTTAAAACGACGAATTTGAGAAGGACTGACATAGATATCGTCAGGGCCTGCTAAATAAGAACCTGCGGCTGAGCGTAAAAAGCCAAAACCATCTGACAAAATTTCTAGAACGCCATCACCAAAAATCTCTTCGCCATTCATTGCATGACGTTTTAAGATGGCAAAAATAATGTCTTGCTTACGGTTACGAGCCATACCTTCAAGGCCCATAAACTCGGCAATCTTGATGAGTTCGCCAATCGGTTTTTTCTTGAGTTCGGTTAAATTCATAGGTGGTCAGATAGAATCAAAGTTCTGAGGTACAGGTTAGAAAGGGAGTAACATTCGGCCGCATACAAGCATTCAAACGAAAGCAATTGAATTTGCAAAATAACAATTCAGAGATCTGTTTGAGTGTTTCAAAGAAAAATGTGAAAAACAATTTCTATTGCCGAGCGGCATCTTATGTAATGTGTCTTGTAAGAAATTGGCAGGATTTAAGATCCTTTATCTCTTGAGTAGCAAATATAAGAGAAAATGTCGGCTTTGTCAATTTATAGCCGAAAAAAATACGCGATTGTCAGTCGCGTATTTTTTACTGAAAATGCTGGGCTTAGATATTGTCATCAATAAACGCAGTCAGTTTAGATTTTGGCGCAGCACCCACTTGAGTTGCAACAACTTCACCATTTTTGAACATCAACAAAGCCGGGATATTACGGATGTTGAAATTTACGGCAGTTTGTTCGCAAGAAGTTACGTCAACTTTCACGATTTTAACTTTGCCCTGGTATTCATCAGCAAGCACTTCTAGTACGGGTGCAATTGCTTTACATGGTGCACACCAGCCCGCCCAGAAGTCGACCAGTACAGGTACGTCTGATTGAAGAACGTCTGCTTCGAAGTTTGCGTCAGTAGTGTTTACGATGTTGCCAGACATGGAATGTGCTCCAGATTAATATTTTAAAGATAACTAATTATTAGTATTACATAGCCATCTTTAACAATGTAGGGGAATCTGTAAATTTTCAATGCTTAATGTTATTTTGTCTAATGGATGATCACGATAGTGATGATCGTGTCCTACTATTGTTCCCGATATAAAAAGAATCATGCATCAAATTGTCGCTACAAATGGCTTTTAAATTGCATGCATGTGAATTACTCTAAGCACAATTCGTTAAAGGTTTATTTCCGGAATGTCTGACTTTTTGATTGATGAAGAATTACTTGCCGCCATCGATATGGGATCAAATAGCTTTCATTTGGCCATCGCACGTGTAGATCATGGCGAAGTTAAAAAAGTGGCATCAATGTCAGAAAAAGTTCAGCTTGCCGCCGGACTCGATGAAAATAAAAATTTAACCGAAGCTGCACAGCAACGTGGTTTGGCCTGTCTGGCACGTTTTGTCGGACGTTTAGGTGCAGTTCAGCCAAATCGTTTACGGATTGTGGCGACCAATGCCTTGCGTCAAGCCAAAAATGGGCATGAATTTATTCAAAAAGCTGCAGAAATTCTACCCAAGCCAATCGAAATTATTGCCGGCCGTGAAGAAGCCCGTCTGATTTATCTCGGGGTTTCGCATACCATGGCCAACAGTGGTCGTCGTCTGGTGGTTGACATAGGTGGCGGTTCGACTGAGCTGATTATTGGTGAAGAGTTCGAGCCGATTCATACTGAATCGGTGCAGATGGGCTGTGTCGCCTTTACCAAGGCTTATTTTCAGGATGGTGAGATCAGTGCCAAAGCTTTTGATAAAGCGGTTACTGCGGCGCGTAAAGAAATCTCCGGAATTGCCAATACCTATAAAGAAGCCGGCTGGGATGCGGTGGTCGGTTCCAGTGGCACGATCAAGGCCTGTCGTCAGATTTGTATCAATATGGGCTGGAGCAATGACAAAGAACAGCTCACTCGTGAAGGCCTGGAAAAACTCAAAGACAAACTGCTCAAATATAAATATGTCTCGGATATGGAATTCGAAGGTCTCAAAGAAGACCGCCGCGCGGTATTGCCGGCTGGGATTGCCATTCTCTATGCTGTGTTTGATGTGCTCGGAATTAATCATCTGGTTTATTCGGATGGTGCGCTGCGTGAAGGCGTGATGTATGACTTGCTTGGCCGTTTCAAGCATGAAGATATCCGTGATCGTTCCGTACATGCCCTGATTGGTCGTTATAATGCCGATGCCAAACAGGCCGAGCGTGTGGTCCAGACTGCACAAAAACTGTTTAATGACGTGGAACATGAACTGGGCCTGACGATAGAGGATAGCGATCTGTTACGTCGTGCTGCCTATCTGCATGAGATTGGTTTGGCGATCAGCCATAGTGGTTATCATCGTCATGGTGCCTATTTATTACAACACTCGGATATTGCCGGTTTCTCACAAGTCGACCAAAATCATTTGTCACATTTGGTCGCACACCATCGCCGCAAATTGCGCGTTGATGCCAAGCATGATGTGATGAAAGTCGGTGGATCGAAACTTTTATGGTTATGTTTGCTGCTTCGTCTGTCGGTTTTGGTCAATCACAGTCGTAGTGATGAGATGCTTCCTGCCATTGAACTTAAGGTTGAAAATGCGCAACAATGGCAGCTCAGCGTGTCTGGTGATGCCCGACAATGGCCATTGCTGGTGGCTGAACTGCATGATGAACAGCAGCAATTTAAAAATTGGGAGATTGAACTCTCGATTCAATCCGAACAGTTTGTTAATTAATACCTTTATAGGGATGAAAACGGTTAACCTATGAAAAATAAAGCGACTCCATCAAAAGCATGGGCGACAGTGCAGATTGCACGTCATCCGGAACGTCCACAATTTCTGGACTATGTGGGTGAAATATTCACTGAATTTGATGCTTTACATGGTGACCGCCTATATGGTGATGATGGTGCGATGATTGGTGGTCTGGCTCGTTTTGATGGTCAACCGGTGATGATCGTCGGTCAGCATCGTGGTCGTAGTACCCGTGAAAAATTACAGCATAATTTTGGCATGAGTAACCCTGAGGGTTATCGTAAGGCGCAGCGTCTGTTAGATATGGCTGAACGTTTTAATCTGCCAGTCTTCACCTTTATTGATACCATGGGTGCTTATCCGGGAGTTGGTGCAGAAGAACGTGGTCAGGCAGAAGCCATTGCCACCAGTCTGGCGCAGCTTTCTAATTTGAAAGTACCGGTGATTGCAACTGTACTCGGTGAAGGCGGTTCAGGTGGCGCACTGGGTATTGGTGTGGCAGACCGTGTGGTGATGCTGTCTCACAGTATCTATTCAGTGATTTCACCTGAAGGCTGTGCATCGATTCTTTGGAAAACTGCCGAAAAAGCCGAACAGGCCAGTGAAGCCTTGGCGCTGACTGCAGAAAAATTGCAGAAAATGGGCATTGTAGAATATGTGGTGGATGAAGGTGAGGGCGCTCATTTAAATCCGGATCATGTCATGAACAGCTTGAAAGCAGTGTTAAAAGAAGCTTTGAATGAACTGCAACCAATGGAAGCGCAAGCACGATGCGAAGCACGTTACCAACGTTTAATGAAGTTTGGCAGCGACAATTTAGGTCTGGTTTCTTAAAACAGCTGCAGGGCTTTCCTGCAGAGACAAAATTTCTCATCGGGTGCAGTGGCGGCGTGGATTCTATGCTGCTACTGCATCTGATGTTTTTTTTATGCCCGGAAAAAGTTCGGGCGATTTATGTCGATCATCAATTACAAGTTTTCAGTGCAGATTGGGGTAAGTTCGTGGCTGATCGATGCCAGCAACTGAGTATTCCCTGCATCATCCAGCCGGTTCGGGTCGAAAATGGCAATCTGGAACAGCAAGCGCGTCATTGCCGTTATCAGGCTTATTTACAACATTTGCAAACGGATGAAATTCTGGTGTTGGCGCATCATCAACAGGATCAGGCAGAAACCTTAATGCTACGTTTATTGTCTGGTGCTGGCGTGGATGGTTTGGCGGCCATGAAACAGGTTGATGTACGTGAAAATCTCACCATTTGGCGGCCACTGCTGGATATTTCCCGTGAACAGATTTGCCAATGGGCAAAACACTTAAATATTCAAAATATTGAAGATCCGAGCAATGCTGATACCCATTATGACCGGGCCTGGGCACGCCAGACCTTGTGGCCAGTTTTGAGTGAACGTTATCCGAAAATGCAGTCTGCGCTGGTACGCACCAGTGAACTGATGCAAGATGCCCAGGAAATTTTGCAAGAAGTATTACAACAAGATTTACAGGCGTGTGGAACCGATACGCAACTTGATTTGTCTAAACTTCTACAACTGTCAAGATCACGGCAACGTCAATTACTCTCCGCCTGGATGAAAGGCGAAGCGCAGTATCGTCCCTCTTTAGATATGGTCGAGCGTCTGCAACGCGAGGTAATTCATGCCAAACCCGATGCGCAGGCGGCCTTACACTGGAAAGATTATTACTATGTACGCTATCAGCAGCAACTATATCGTTTGACAGAAGAGGTTTATTTGGCCGAGCAGCAACAGCTTCAAACTGGCCTAAAAACCTTGAAAATTGCGTTAAAAGATCATGTGCAGGTCTTGTCCGGAAAATATGTCATTGAATCTGCAAAGGTGGGTTTATCCACAGCATTATTGCAGCAGCCCTTATACTTGCAGCAGCGTCAGGGGGGTGAAAAGATCCATCTCTATGGTCGTGTTGGCGCCTGGCCGCTGAAAAAAGCCATTCAGGAAGCGCAAATATTTCCTTGGGTTCGGCATACTATTCAAATATTAAGCACAGATAATGTTATGCTAGGCGTGTTTACCCCTAAAGGATTTTGGTTGGCCCAATCTGCATATTGTGAAGCAGGGGGATGGCTGCCGATTTCGGTTTCTTCAACTTTAGAACTCAACAACGAGCATTAAACATGAGTGCAGCTTTAAATTGTAATATTAGTTTTATTGGTGGCGGTAATATGGCCCAAGCCTTAATTGGCGGCCTGATTTCGCGTGGTTTACCAACAACACGTATTACAGTTTCTGATCCGGTCGAACAAGTCCGTGCCTTACTTGCGGAAAAAGAAATCAATGTGACCGATGATAATAGCGCTGCAATTCAGGATGCAGATATTGTGGTGTTTGCGGTAAAGCCTCAAGTTTTGGCACAAGTGTTACAGCCTTTAAAAGGTCTGGTCAATGATAAGCTGATTATTTCCATTGTTGCCGGTGCGGAAATAGCGACATTGGCAAGCTTATTGGGGACAGCGCGTATTGTACGGGTCATGCCGAATACGCCAGCCTTGGTACAAACCGGGGCGCATGGTCTATACGCCCATGAAGATGTAGAAAATAGTGACCGTGATTTGGCCAGTCAGGTTTTAGCCTCTACGGGCTTGACCATTTGGGTGAATTCAGAAGCGCAAATTGATGCGGTGACTGCTGTATCGGGTTCGGGGCCGGCTTACTTTTTCTATATGATGGAAAGTATGATTCGTGCGGGCAAAAATTTAGGGCTGGATGAAAAAGTGGCTACGGCGCTGACCTTGCAAACGGCTTTAGGTGCGGCACAAATGGCGATCACCAGTTCGAACACCCCAGCCGAGCTGCGTAAAAATGTGACCTCTCCAAATGGAACGACACAGGCAGCCCTTGAAGTCTTCGATCGCGCCCAGATTTCTCAAAATATTCAGGCCGCACTTGCCGCTGCACAAAAACGCAGTCAAGAACTGGCACAAGAGCTCAGTGAAAGCAGCAAATCTTCAGTTTAATTTTTAGGAACGTTCAAGTATGGGTGCAAATTCTGCGCTAATTTTTGGCATTATCATTAACGTCGCGATTTTGCTCGTATTCTTCCGATTTTTAATGCAATTGGCTGCTGTCAGCCCCTACAATCCCGTGGTTCTTTCGACTGTAAAAGCCACTAAAATTGTAGATGTGTTTGGTCGAATTTTCCCAACTTTGGCCAAAGGCCGTGTCAATACTGCCGCTTTGGCATTATTGGTGGTACTGTATTTGCTGAAAATTTTCGGCATGATGTATCTCTCTGGTGGCATGCCGAATGGTCCTGTGCATTTACTGATTTTGACCTTTGTCACCATGATGCAGGACTTGATCCGTTTCTGTCGTTATTTGATTTTCGCTACGATTATCTTAAGTTGGGTGGTGATGTTTACCCAGTCTCGTTCACCGTATATTGAAGTGGTTCAGGAGTTGGCTGAACCATTGCTGGCACCTTTCCGTAAGATTATGCCAAATATGGGGATGATCGATCTCTCTCCAATTTTTGCTATTTTAACCTTGATCATCATTGAAATGATCATGAATCAGGTGGCAATTGTATTGTTGACCGGACTTTAATCGGATTCAAATAAAAAGGACGCTGAGGCGTCCTTTTTATTTGCGCCTCCCTTTTCTAAAGGGAGGTTGGGAGGGGTTTAAATTTCCCCAAGCCCCTCTTTTTCAAAGAGGGGCTTTACCTTACATCTTCCAACTCAAAATTATGGACTTCAAGAAAGGCATAGGAATAAGTAAATGAAATTTTCTCTTCCTTTGGGATGAGGACATTGCTGCGCAAGGGGGAGAGGGGATTAAAACTAACCTGCATCCCCTTGCCGAATATATGCCTCATCTCCTATAAGGAGGAAGGGGCTTAAAGGCGCATTAATGCGCCTCATCCCAGTTTTTACCTTTACCGACTTCAACCAGCAACGGTACAGAAATCTGCAATACCGATTGCATGACTTCAGCCAGTTTCGGTGCCAATTCATCGGCAATAGCTTCATCGACTTCAAACACCAGTTCATCGTGGACTTGCAACAGCATTTTGGCCTGATCTTTTGGCAACATCTTGTCGACTTCAATCATTGCCATTTTAATGATATCTGCAGCCGAACCCTGTAGCGGGGCATTAATTGCAGCACGTTCTGCCGCTTTACGCACCATCATATTACGAGCATCAATATCCGGTGTATATAAACGACGACCAGAAACGGTTTCGACAAAACCTTGATCGAGTGCCACCTGACGGGTGCGTTGCATATATTCATAAATCCCCGGATAACGATGGAAATACTGTTTAATGTATTCTTGTGACTCTTGACGAGTAAAGCCCAACTGACGGGTTAGACCGAATTCAGACATGCCATAGAGCAGACCAAAATTCACGGCTTTGGCTTGGCGACGTTGATCATTTGTCACCTCTTCAAAAGTGATGCCCAAAACTTCTGCTGCAGTACGACGATGCACGTCCTGACCGTGATTAAAGGCATGTACCAAGGCTTCGTCTTGGGAAAAATGCGCCATGAGGCGTAATTCAATTTGTGAATAATCGGCAGCGAGCAGCACACGACCTTTCGGTGCTACAAAAGCTTTACGAATTTGACGGCCAATTTTCTCGCGAATAGGAATATTTTGTAAATTTGGATCTGTTGAAGATAGACGACCCGTTGCAGTCAGCGCTTGATGATAACTGGTGTGTACGCGGCCACTGTCATTATTGGCTTGTTTGCATAAACCATCGGTATAGGTGCTTTTCAGTTTAGACAGGCCACGATATTCCAAAATCAATGCGGCAATCGGATGATCCAGTTTTTCTAAAATACTTTCACTGGTGCTGTATTGGCCAGTCGAGGTTTTCTTGCCGCCTTTGAGGCCCAGCTTATCAAACAAAATTTCACCGACTTGTTTTGGTGAGCTGACATTAAAACTTTGATCTGCTAATTCAATAATCTGGTTTTCCAGATTCTGAATGGTTTGTGCAAATTCTTCACTGAGCTGGTCAAGGAAATGCACGTCTAACTGAATGCCATTTTCTTCCATTTTCGTTAATACACGTGCCACCGGCATTTCAATGCGATGCAAAAGCTGACTTAATTCAGGATGGACTTTGAGTTTTTCATCCAAAACTTCATAAAGACGATAAGTGACATGAGCATCTTCAGCAGCATAATGTGCGGCGGTTTCCAGCGGAATCTGGTTAAAGGTTTTCTGTTTGGCTCCTTTACCGGCAACTTGTTCATAGGTCGTGGTCAGATGGCTCAAATACAGACGCGCCACATCATCCATACCATGACGGGTTGCCACAGAATTCAGCACATACGATGCCAGCATGGTATCAAAATACCAGCCTGCCAAATGAATGCCATGGTTTTCCAGTACATGCGCATCATATTTCAGATGATGACCAATCTTCTGTACGCTGTCATCTTCCAGAATCGGCTTGATCTGTGCCAAGATGACTTCACGATTGAGCTGTTCCGGTGCGCCTTCATAATCATGGGCCAAAGGAACATAGTAGGCATCGTTGGCATCAAAGGCGACCGAGAAGCCGACAATCTGCGCGATACGATAATCCAGACTGGTGGTTTCAGTATCAAAGGCAAAACGTTTTTCGCTACTTAAGCGCGCAAACAGCTTGTCCCAGTCCTGCTGGTTTAACACACTATGATAGGTTGCTTGACCTAGCTGATCATCGCCACTGGTCACAGAAGCATGATCTTCTGTGGTGTCTGGCAGAGTTGCCGGTTTGGCGGTAATGGATCTTGCCGCCTGTTTATAATTTGAATGATTCGGGTTGTTTGGGTGATCTAAGGATTGTAGCTGATTACGAAATTCCAGCTCTGTGTACAAATGACGTAAGGTCTCGACATTCGGCTCACCCAGTTTTAAATCGTCATAACCAAAGTTAAGATCCAGATCGATCACAATACTGGCCAGTTGATGGTCCAGTGCAATGCCATCCACATGCTCTTTAATATTTTGACCAACTTTGCCTTTGATCTTGTCGACATTTTCTAAAATGCCGCCAATCGAACCATATTCGGTTAGCAGTTTTGCCGCGGTTTTGGCACCGACACCCGGCACGCCCATGATGCCATCAGAAGCATCGCCCATCAGGGTCAGGTAATCAATAATCTGATTTGGCCATACGCCAAACTTTTCAAACACGCCATCGACATCCAGCGGCTTTTCTTTAAAGCTGTCTTCCAGGGTCACTTTGTCTGTGACCAATTGCGCCATATCTTTATCACCAGTCGAAATCAGCACCTGATGTCCCAAGGCTTCGGCACGTTTGGCCAATGTTCCGATAATGTCATCGGCTTCGGCACCCGGCAAGGTATGCAGGGGAATACCCAGTGCACGAATCAAGGCATGCAAATAAGGAATCTGTTCGGATAATTCCGTCGGCATGCTCGGGCGGTCACCTTTATAAATCGGTGAAAGCTCATGCCGGAACGTCGGTTCTGGCGTATCGAAAATCACCGCCATATGGGTCGGTTGGATCCGACGCATCAGTTTTTGAATAGCAGAAATCGCACCACGAATTGCATTGGTATGTAAACCGGTTGACGTGGTTAATGGTGGCAGTGCATGAAAGGCACGAAATAAAAAGTAAGAGCCATCGACCAAGACAAATGGTGGCATGTAATCAATTCCTTATTCAAAATACAGCGCTATTGTACGTGATTTTTACTGCGCTCGCTGAGGCGAGTCTGAGTTTACAGCTTAGCGAATATCGGCTGAAGATGAAATAAGCAGCACAAGCTGTTGTATGATGGAATGATTCAGGAAAGAGAAATATAAGAATGGCTGCAGGACGCAATGAGTTACGCATGATCTGGCTGATTACTCTGCTAATTGTTGGGATCAGTGCTTGGTATCTGGATTATCAGATTGTGACTTATCTGTGTGGTGTGGGTTTTCTCTTCAGTGTGATGCAATATGTCAGCGCAGTAGAAGCCCCGCTACAGCAACTGGCTGCACAGCAGCAGAGGTCTCTGGAACGCAATTCGAAAGTTCCTTTATATGTCTCTTCAATTATTGCCATTGTCGGTGGGCTGGCCGAGCTTGACTGGTTGATGGGCATCGGGATTACCGCCTGGGTGTTCTTTTTACTCCGATGGCTGCAACGTCTGGAAGGGCGCTTGATACAGTTACAGTTGCAATCTTATTCTGCCGATCCACCACCCTCGACACCACCGAACTGGTCTGATGCTGCACCTGTGACTGCTCAACCGGCTCTAAATTCTCAGTCCACGCCTAATCTCATCGATCAAGTGCAGCGCTGGATCTTTCAGGGCAATCCGGTCTTAAAAGTCGCCATTAGTATTTTAGTGATCGGGATTATTTTGTTGCTGCGTTTTGCCACCGAGCACTGGCAGCTGAGTCTGGCTGCTAAATTAGGTCTGGTTGCGCTTGCCAGTTTGTTTGTAACAGGACTGGGCTATCGGCTGATTCCTAAAAACCGCAGTTTTGCTCTGGCGCTGGAAGGATTAGGTTTAGGGAGTTTGTTTCTGACATTATTCTTTGCCTATTACAATCTGGTGATTCCAACACTACCGCTGGCAGCATGTGTATTTATCATCATTTTGGCAATGACGCTGTATTTAAGTCTGAAACAGGAAAGTATCGAACTGGCCATAATGGCTTTGCTGATTGCTTATCTGGCGCCGTTTACCTTGCCAATCCGAGATGCTTCCGCTGTTGAGCTGATCAGTTATTACTTGCTGATTAATGTCGGGGTGGCAGTGCTGAGCAGCTTCCGCCCCTGGAAAATTCTCAATCAGATTGCCTTTTTAATTACGGCGATTGTCGGTGGAATGTATAGCCTGATTCATGGTGATACTCATGAGCGTTACGCCATGACTGCGCTGATTCTGGCGCATAGTGCGCTGTTTATCTGGCTGGGTTTTCGTTTTAGCCAGTTGCTGGCACGACAGGATTTGTCCCGTTTTCAGCTAAAACCGGTACTCGACTTGGCCTTGATTTTTGCCGCACCGATTACTGCTTATATTTTTCTGTATTTGATTCACTTTAATCAGCCCGATCAAAAACTCTGGCAAGCCGGTCTAAGTCTGTTGTTCGCAGGGGTCTTTGCCACTTGTTGGACTTTATTGCGCCAAAAACAAACGATTCAGCTTATTTCACAAAGTTATCTGAGTCTGATGCTGATTTTTCTGGCACTGGTGCCACCGATCTTATTGACCGAACAATGGAGTGTGGTTGGTTGGGCTGTGGAAGGGGTGCTAATTTATCTGTGGGCCTTAGAGAAAAATGTCCGGGTGGCGCATTATTTAAGTATGGGCTTATTGTTGATGGCCGGATTTAGCAGCCTGTATTATCTGGTCGAAATCAATCCCACACCGCGGATGATTTTCTGGATTTTGAGTCTGTGTTATGTGGCAGTAGTGGCGATCAGTCAGCTCAAAGAAAAATACCAGCAGCAACTGGATAGTCTGAGTATCAGTTTTTTAAGTAGTTTAAGTGTTGCAGCCAGTTTAATGCTCTTTGCTTTGCTGGAAGATGAATTTTCGAGTCAGCATGCCTATGTGTTGAGTTTATTCATCATCACACTGGGCTATGTGCTGTTGAATGAAATGATTCTGCGCAAAAATCAGCAATGGTCCTGGTTGCTACCGAAGTGGAGTGGTATCTCACCCTTGCTGGTCATTGCAGTGATTTTGACACTGGATCGCAGTCAAAATGCGGTGATTGTCTGGGATAGCGGTCTGGAGCGCGGGGTTTTTGCCCTTTCGGCGATGCTATTAGCGATTCTGTGGCTCAGACCGCTGGCTGGTTTGCAGCTATCCAAAGAATGGATGAGTTTGGGCGTTTTTAGCAGTTTGGCTTTGGCCAGTCTGTGTCTGATCCCGAGCATGCCTTATTTCAGTATGGTGATCTTACCTTTATTGTTTTGCCTGTGGTGCTATCGACAGGACCTGCAATCAGGCTGGCAGCAGCTTTGGCAAACCAAGTGTTGTTTATTGCTGATGGCCACTTGGCTGGTATGTTCACAGTTATTTAGTCAGCAAGCATTCCAGTATTACTGGTTGCCGATTCTGAATCCTTTTGACCTGATCAGTATCGCCATGTTTGCCAGTTTTATCTGGATGCTGTTGCAACAGATTAAGGTTGGCCGTGATAAGGGCATGATCGCAGTCTTGATGGTGTTGAGCCTGTTATGGCTTTCCAGTTATATGGTTTTAAGAGCTTTACATGTGTATTTACACACGCCGTTTAATGATATGGAGCTATGGGGTAATGCGACGGTGCAACTCAGCTTGACTGTACTTTGGGTATTACTGGCCTGGATCACCATGTGGACGGCAACCTTAAAAAACCTGAAGCCGATGTGGATTTTAGGCGGCAGTATTCTGGTGGTTGTGACCTTAAAATTGGTGCTCTTTGACCTGTCGCATATTGGCACCCTGACGCGAGTCATTTCCTTCTTGCTGGCAGGTGGGGTGATGCTGCTGATTGCCTATATTGCACCGATGCCAGAGAAAACTGATTGAATCCTCTCCCTAAGCCTCTCCTTTAAAAAGGAGAGGGAATCGAAGGGTTATTTTAGATCAGGCTCTCTTTTGAGGGCCTTGTCATTGGCGTATTGGTCAATATCAACATTCTCTAAGGGGCGAGATAATGGATGGTCGACAAAGCCCATTTTCGGCACTGGAATTTCAATCTGATTATCGACAAAGCCATTACGAATCCGTTCCTGCATTTCATCGCGTACTTTCAGATAATTTTCCTGCTGGCACCAGATCGCAAATAACAACTCGATGGATGATTCACGAAAGGCGGTAACGGTGACTGCAGGTTTCGGGTCAGCCAAAACTAATGGATACTTATTGGCGACATCCAGCAGCACTTCTCGTACTTTAATAATATCTTCGTGGAAATTGATCGCCAGCGTAATCGGAATACGCCGTATCGGAAATTTTGACAGGTTCTGTACCGGTGCCCGAATCAGCTGTTCATTCGGCAAACGTACATAGATATTATCCTGCGTGAGGAGTTTGACTGAAAGCAGGTCAATCGAAATCACTTCACCTTCAATGGTATGCCCACGAATCAAGGTGATTTGAATAGTATCGCCGACTTCGAAAGAACCCTCACCAATCAGGAACAGACCGCTGATCAGGTTGGATGCCGAGGTTTGTGACGCAAAACCCAAGGCTACGGTGAGAATCCCGGCAGCCCCGAGGAAGACACTCAGTTTAAAACCGGCTTCTTTCAGGCTGGCCATTACAAACAGCAGGAAAATAAAATAGAAAATCCCGCGGCGCCAGACCAGCTTCTGATGGGCATTAAAACGTACACCAATGGTCCGAATAAAGGTATTGGAAATAAAGCGCGCAATCAGGAAACCAATAAAACATAACACCACCGCGACCAAAATTTCGGTTAAACGGTCGGTATTGATATTGGTAAATACTCCCTTCAGGCTGTTGGTGACTTCGGTCGGAATATTTGAACTTGGCATCAGACGCCCTTAGAAAAATGAATCAAACATATTAAATAAAGCGCCCGCCGGATCACGCGGTGGATGCAGATAGGCGACTTCACCGGCATTTGGCGGGGTACGGTTCTCCACCCGAATACGCGGTGGGCGGTCCGAACCTTCATGCAAGACCCGGATTTGCGAGGTCCATAAGCGCCCGGTACTTTCACTGTAAAATAACGGCAGGGCAGGCACCGGGACATTCATCCGGTCAAAGCGCAATTGCTGGTTACTGGTATTGTGAAATTCAATCGGTGTAACCGCACGAAAAGCGCGTGGATGCAATTGTTTCAGTTCAGTTCTGCCATCGACTGCAGTGGCATAGCAGATTTCACCTGAGCGATGATTCGGCCCAAACCAGGTGTCTTTTGGCAAGATCACCGGGAGATCAAAAATTGGTTCGCGCTGCCCCTCGACAAAACCAGCAATCCATAAGGGCGTGCTGATATAAAGCGTACCACGTTGTCCGGCAGGAATATAAATCGGATCAACCGGCTTGATCACCACCGAACGGTTTGCCAAACGTGGCATCAACTGTAATTTATTTTGGGTGGATTTGAACATATAACGTTCAATGTGCACCGGCGCTGGAAAGGCAAAGTTCGGATCATCAATCTGATGCCATTGCTGCTCATAATCATATTGCACCACAGGACGATAGTATTCCAGTCGCCATTCCTGAATGCCTCGAGTCAGACGAAACAGCAAGGAACCAAACTGCCAGGCTTTGGATTGATTTATTTCAAAAATCTGTTCTCCCCACCAGCGCATTTTCGCTGTATTCGGGATTAATTCATCTTTATCTTGCGGCAATGTTGGCACCCTTTCTTGCTAAATCTTTGAAAACATACTTCACGCTGTCATATGCTTAGAGTACACTCAATTTAAATTTTTTCATCATTATTATAATCCGCGATGCAAGTACTTAAACAATTACAAATCCCATATAGCTTCGCCAAGCGCCATGGTGTGCTGTTGCGTTATGAGGGAGATCAGGCCTTTATTCTGCGTCGTGACAATACCTCGATGCTTGCATTGCAGGAAGCGCGCCGTCTGCTCGGTTATCCGGCTCATTTTCAGCTGTGCAGCGAACAGGAATTTAACCAGTTACTCAGCTCCAGTTTTGCCGGAGATAGCGGCGAATCACAACAGGTGGCTGCGGGTCTGGAAGATCATCCGGATTTACTCAGTCTGGCCGATTCCGTACCTGAAGCTGAAGATCTGATGGATCAGGAAGATGATGCGCCGATTGTACGACTGATCAATGCATTATTGTCTGAAGCGATTCGGGTCGGGGCTTCCGATATTCATATTGAATCTTTTGAGAAAAAACTGTCGGTACGTTTACGGGTCGATGGCCAGCTCCGTGAAATTGTCCAGCCACGCCGTGAACTTGCGCCGCTTTTGGTCTCGCGGATTAAAGTCATGGCCAAACTGGATATTGCGGAAAAGCGTATTCCACAAGATGGTCGTATTTCCTTGCGTCTGGCCGGACGTGAAGTCGATGTCCGTGTATCTACTTTGCCATCCTCTCATGGTGAGCGTGTGGTGATGCGTCTGCTGGACAAGCAGGCCGGTCGTTTAAATATGACCCATTTGGGCTTGATGAATAATGACTATGATCGACTGAAAACTCTGGTGCATCGTCCACACGGCATTATTTTAGTCACTGGCCCCACCGGTTCGGGTAAAACCACCACCTTATATGCCGCACTTTCTGACCTGAATGATGGTTCCAAAAACATCCTCACCGCTGAAGATCCGATTGAATATCAACTGGAAGGTATTGGTCAGACCCAGGTGAATACCAAAGTGGATATGACCTTTGCACGTGCCTTAAAAGCCATGCTGCGCCAAGATCCTGATGTGGTGATGGTGGGTGAAATTCGTGATCTGGAGACCGCAGAAATTGCGGTGCAGGCCTCCTTGACGGGGCATCTGGTGTTGTCGACCCTGCATACCAATACCGCGATTGGTGCTGTCACGCGTTTGAAGGATATGGGCATTGAGCCGTTCCTGCTTTCAAGTTCCCTGATTGGGGTAATTGCCCAGCGTCTGGTCAGAACGTTATGTCCGCATTGCGCGACCTGGCATGAAGCAGATGCTTTTGAAAAGAAACTGTTTGAAAATATTGAACATCCACAGGATTTAAGACTGCCGCAACCACAGGGTTGTGAACGCTGTGGCAATACTGGTTTTAGTGGGCGTACTGCGATTTATGAAATTGTGCCCGTCGATGATCATATGCGCCGTCTGGTTCATGGCAATGCGGCCGAATACGAAATAGAAAGTTATGCACGGCAGCAATCCGGTTCGATTCGGGATGATGGTCTGCGCAAGGTATTGGCAGGGAAAACTACCATTGAAGAAGTGTTACGGGTCACCAATGAAGCAGCAGAATAATTTTCTAATCTGCTGCTTTTAATGACTTGTCCTCAGGATATCTGGATATTTACCAGAGGCTGACGATTTTTTTCATCAGTTGGGCCCGAAAAGGTGCAGTCGGATTACCCGGATTCCGCTGAGTTTCATTTTCATAGAAGGTCTGCCAGGCCTGCGCCATTTCTAAAGTAACCCCATCCTGTTTCATTTTTTCAACATCGGCTGTGGTGACACGCTGGAAACGGACTTCGGCATCTTTGGGGCCAGCACCCCAACCAATGATACCTTTACCAAATTCAGGCAGAATCATATTGTTGGGTGTTGCAGGAATGGGCAGACGTTCAATCTCGGCATTAACTACAGATTTTACTTGGGGGCGAACTTTTTCTGAAATTTGCAGCTCTGCAAAAGAGGCAGTCGCAATGCTGAACAGGAGAGTGATTGATAGCAAATAATTATATTGACAAATATAGTCAAACATATACAATTTAGGTATTAAATTTAAAAAAAACTTGCAATGAAATACTTGACTGAAAGCTTAAAGAAAGTAGAGCAAGACCTTGCTTATTTTGTATCCCCTGAAAATAAAGATGGGTTTATTAAGGAATTTGCATCATGGGTCTATGGTGAG
>NZ_VPEC01000017.1:0-70735 GCF_013417355.1 Acinetobacter sp. YH12255 | reverse complement strand
GAAAATGTATATCGTTGGCAGAAGAAATTATTTAGACCAGTTATCAAAAACTTCATTGATGACTTTATTCTCGATAAAAATCATCTGCTACCACAGAGAATCTATAAATAATAGTGCGTAAGTCCTATAAATTATCTGGCCGTTCAAAAATGGTTTGAATTACTTCAGCTTTAAAACGTAAGCGTCCCTCTTCTGCCGTAGTGACAGCCTCTACAAATGGTGCAATGACTTCTACGATAGCAGATGTATCCTGAACAGTAGCTTTTCTAATGTTCATATTATTTTAAATTTCACCTTAACCTGGCTTTGTTGCAAAAATAGATCATCTGTCAATTTGTATTTCTCTAAGCAATCTTTTTCTATTAAAAATAACAAGTTATTTAGCTCACAATATAATGCCAAGCATCCTCCACTTACAATTCAGCCATATAGAGTTTTTATTAAAATTTTTATGATGTTATTACAATAGGATGAAATTTAGGTAGGCATTCTAGACAGTTTGCTTCCCTACAGGGAGTTTAGATGAAACATTTTGAATGCGCCGTCTGCCAGCAACAGCTATTTTTTTACAAATCAGTCTGTGATCATTGTATGTCACCAATCGGCTATGTCGCTTCGGAAAAAGAATTGTGCGCATTTAAAAAGCAGAGTGCTGATCAATGGATTCCAGTCTCCAAAAGTTATCAGCATGCCAGTTATAAACCCTGTCATAACTATACGCACTATCAGGTATGTAACTGGATGATTCCCAGTAATGAAGATGAAGATTTTTGTGAGTCCTGTCAACTCACTCATGTGATTCCTGATCTGGAAAATTCAGAGAACCTGATTTATTGGTTTCGACTGGAAGAGGCCAAACGCCGCTTCCTTTATTTGGCGCAGCGTATGAACATGATGCCACGCCCCAAAAAATCTGAAGATGATCCATTTGGCCTGCGTTTTGATTTTTTACTGCCCGAAGATGATCAGCCGGTTTTGATTGGTCATGCCAATGGTGTGATTACTTTAAATGCGATTGAAGCGGATGTGGTGTATCGTGAAACAACACGCGTGAATATGGGAGAAAATTACCGGACTTTATTGGGCCATTTTCGCCATGAAAGCGGACATTACTATTTTGCACTGATGCAACACTTACATCCGGAACTGATTGAAGAGTTTCGTCATTATTTTGGCGATGAGCGGCAAAATTACAGTGAGGCGCTGCAAACTTATTATAATGACGGCGCCCCGATCAACTGGCAGGAAAACTATATTAGTGCTTATGCCACCGCACATCCTTGGGAAGACTGGGCAGAAACCTGGGCGCATTATCTGCATATGATGGAAACACTGGAAACTGCTTACTATGCTGGCATCCGCGTTATTGGCAATGGTGGCTATCTGGCCAGCATGGATTTTAAAGAATGTCCAATTGGCGGACAGGATGTTGAACATATTCTTGCAAACTGGGTTACCTTAACCTTTAATTTAAATGCCTTGAACCGTTGTATGGGTCTGGAAGACGCCTACCCATTCAAGCTGACCGAAGCGGTAAAAGACAAGCTTCGATTTATACATCGGCATGTACTGGAAAAAGTTTTTAAATCATCCAAATGATCTCTAAACGACAAAAAACTGAATGTAATAAAATGAATAAAGCCCGTATACGACGGGCTTTATTTGACGATCAATGTGATTAAACGTATTAAGCGGTTTTCATTGAACCGGTTTCTTCAAATTGGGCATGCCAAGACAAAGCTTCATTCAATAAATGCGGTGTCTGACCACCACGCGCACAGGCACGCTCAAAATAATGATTTAAACTTTCGCGGTAATCTGGATGAGCACAGATATCGATAATCTTGCGGGCACGTTCACGCGGTGCCAAACCGCGCAGATCTGCCAAACCTTGCTCAGTCACCAGAATATCAACGTCATGATCGGTATGGTCGGTATGGCTGACTAGAGGAACGACTGAAAAAATCGCACCACCTTTGGCACAGGATTTGGTCACAAAGATGGCAATATGCGCATGACGGGTAAAATCTCCCGAGCCTCCAATACCGTTCATCATCTTGGTTCCAGTAACATGGGTTGAATTCACATTTCCGTAAATATCAAACTCAAGTGCTGTATTAATCGCAATAATCCCGAGACGGCGAATCAGTTCAGGATTATTGGAAAGTTCCTGTGGACGCAAGACAATTTTATCTTTGTATCGATCAAAATTGTTCATCACTCGTGCGGCACAGTCATCGGTCAGGGTCATGGAGCAACCTGAAGCAAAGGTCATCTTGCCTGAATCGATAAGCTGGAAAGTGCAATCCTGCAAGACTTCAGAATACATTTCCAGATTATTGAAATTGGAATGTTCGAAGCCGGCAAAGACCGCATTGGCCACGGAGCCCACACCGGATTGCAGCGGCCCCAGATTTTCAGGTAAACGCCCTGCTGCCACTTCCTGTTCAAAGAAATGAATCAGGTGACTGGCAATCGCCAGCGTTTCTTGATCCGGTTCGTCCATGCCAAAGGAAGTGTCTGGAATCTCATTGATGACAATCGCAGAAATTTTTTCAGGTGCAACATGAATCCCGATTGTTCCAATTTTGTCACTGGCTTGAGTCAGAGGAATTGGCCCGCGGTTTGGACGTGCTTGAGGTACATAGATATCGTGAACACCTTCTAGTACGGGATTAATCGTCATATCAATTTCAATAATGACCCGATCTGCCATTTCGATGAAATTTGCAGAATTTCCGCAAGAGCCTGTCGGAATAATCTGACCGTCTTCAGTAATCGCAGTTGCAGCAATTACAGCCACATTAATCGCTGGCAAGTTTTTATGACGGATATTATCGGCCAGTTCAGAGAGATGCTGATCGACATACATCACTTCACCGGCATTAATCGCTTTACGTAAAGAAGGATCTGCCTGATAAGGATAACGGCGGGTTATGACATGTGCTTCATTGAGTTTTCCATCAATCCGGTTCCCCAGACTTGCACCTGTCGCCAAGGTAATATGAATTGGATACTTCTGTGCATATTCAGCCAAGGCCAAAGGCACAGTTTTCGCTTCACCTGCCCCCCCCAAAACCACTTAAACCAACTACATCGCCATCTTGAATCAGTTGTAGTGCTTTTTCGACAGATACGACTTTATCTTGTAATGGGAGCAAACGAATGCGCTCTAAACCGTTCATAAAAAATCTCAAAAATATAAAATAAAGAGGCGTCTGCTCCTGGTGAACCAAGAGCATTAGCGTCTAAATCAATCAATAATTAATTTTGCTAATTCGAGCATTGAATTTTGGCTGGACTTAAACCAGTTCCACTGCAATCGCAGTTGCTTCACCGCCACCGATACACAGTGCGGCAATACCTTTCTTGCCACCAGTACGTTTTAAGGCATGAATCAAGGTCACAATAATACGGGAACCAGAAGACCCCAGTGGATGACCGAGCGCACATGCGCCACCGTTGATGTTGACTTTTGCAGTATCCAGTTTAAAGCCATCAATGGCTAGCATCGTCACCATGGCAAAAGCCTCATTGATTTCCCAGAGGTCAACATCGGCGGCATCCCAACCGGTTTTTTTCAGCACTTTTTCAATCGCACCGACAGGTGCAATGGTGAATTCCGAAGGATGCTGCGAATGGCTGGCATAGGCCAGAATATTAGCCAGGGGTTTTAAGTTACGCTGTGCCGTAACTTCACTTGAGGTGATCACCAGCGCAGAAGCACCATCAGAAATTGAGCTGGCATTTGCCGCAGTAATGGTACCGTCTTTTTTAAATGCTGGACGTAGGGTTGGAATTTTATCCACTTTGGCATTCAGGGGTTGTTCATCCTGCTCTACCACGACATCGCCTTTACGTGTGCTCACTGTTACTGGCACGATTTCATCTTTAAAGAAACCTTGCTGAACTGCAGTCACGGCTTTATTTAATGAACCAATCGCATAGTCATCCTGCTGCTCACGGGTATAGCCTTTTTTATCGGCCATTTCCTGCGCCAGAACCCCCATCGACAGACCTGTTTCCGCATCTTCCAGACCTTCCTGGAACATGTGGTCAGTGACTTTGCCATGTCCCATACGGAAACCGGCACGCGCCTTGTCCATCAAATATGGCGCATTCGACATAGATTCCATACCGCCTGCCACCACGATTTCAGCCGAACCGGCCTTGATCGCATCTGCTGCCTGCATCACCGCTTTCATGCCTGAACCACAGATTTTATTAATGGTGGTGGCACCAGTTGAATCCGGTAATCCGGCCTGACGCATCGCCTGACGTGCTGGCCCCTGTTTCAGACCGGCAGGCAGTACACAGCCCATGATCACTTCATCAATATCATTTGCAGTTAAACCTGCACGAGCCACCACTTCTTTGATGGCCACAGCACCCAAATCTAGTGCAGTACAGCTCGAAAGCGAACCTTGAAAACCGCCCATTGCAGTACGTACAGCATCTACAATTACAATCATTTTAATCTCTTCCTTTTTCATCATTGTTATCAACACTGCCAGAAACAGCCCGGCAGTGTTTGTCCTTCGCAATTATTGCGGGTTTAAGCCTGTGAGGTGAAATAGTCCTCAGAGAACTGCATCACCAGTTCCGCACCGGCCTGAATACGTTGAATACGTGCGCCTAAATCTGGCAGAACTTTGGCCACATAGTAATTTGCCAGTACCAGTTTGCTTTGGAAGTAGCTGTCGTTCTTGCTGGCAGCGGCTTGGCTGATGCGTGCATACATATACACAAAGCTCAGCAGACCGACCGCATGTAAATAATCAACCGCAATTGAATTGGCAAAATCAGGATTCAGTTGAGACTGCTCGACGATAAAGCCGGTGATATCTTCCAGTTGCTGACAGGTCTGCAACGTCGCTGCTTTAATGCTTAAGGCATCATCCAGACCCTGGGAAAACTCACGGATTTCAGCGATATATTCTGCAATATACGCGCCTTTACATTTCGTGGTTTTACGGCCAATCAGGTCGATCGCCTGTACGCCATTGGTGCCTTCATAAATCTGTGAAATGCGCAGGTCACGAATACATTGTTCCATGCCCCATTCACGGATATAGCCATGCCCACCAAAGCACATTTGCGCTTCCAGTGCAGAATCCAGTGCTTTGTCCGTTAAGTAAGCTTTGGCAATCGGGGTTAATAATGCCACACGGTCGGTTGCTTTACGCACCGCTTCAGCATCGGTTGAATATTTGGTAATATCCAGCTGCTGACCGACATAGACGGCAAATGCACGAGATGCTTCATTATTGGCACGGACATTCAGCAACATACGGCGCACATCACCATGTACCAGAATCGAATCGGCTGGTTTCTCTGGATATTTCGCGCCTGTTGATGCACGGCCCTGCAAACGGTCTGTCGCATATTGTGCCGCATTCTGATAAGCAAATTCTGCCGCACCAATACCTTGAATACCCATCGACAGACGTTCATAGTTCATCATCACGAACATACCAGCCAGACCTTCATTTTCATTGCCAACCATATAGCCTTTGGCACCATCAAAGTTCATGACACAGGTCGCAGAGCCTTTAATCCCCATTTTATGTTCGATTGAACCTGCTGCCACGGCATTACGCTCGCCCAGTGAACCATCAGCATTGACCAAAAATTTCGGCACGATAAACAGGGAAATACCACGTGAACCGGCTGGTGCATTTGGAGTTTTTGCCAGTACCAGATGAATGATATTTTCACTCAGGTCATGTTCACCACTGGTAATAAAAATTTTGGTGCCGCTGATGTTATAGCTGCCATCATCATTCGGTTCGGCTTTGGTCTTGATAATGCCCAGATCAGTCCCTGAATGTGGTTCAGTCAGACACATGGTGCCCGACCATTCACCAGTATAGAATTTTGGCAAATAGGTTTCTTTCTGTTGCTGTGAAGCACGGTCATTGATTGCCATGCCTGCACCCACGGTTAACAATGGATAAAGCATAAATGACGGGTTGGTACTCCAGATCATCTCATCTGCAAGTACAGTCAGCATTTTCGGCATGCCTTGACCGCCCCATTCTTCAGGTGCACCCAGACCCACCCAACCGCCTTCAGCAAACTGCTTGAAAGCCTCTTTAAAACCCGCAGGTGTGGTGACTTCACCATTTTTAAACTGAGCACCACCGTCTTCATCTGCCGGACGATTCAGATCAAGAATGACATTCTTGGAAAATTTGGCCATCTCTTCCAGAATTGCATTTGCCGTCGCCATATCTAAATGTGCAAGATTTTCATTGCCCTGCCAAAATTGTTCAGCCTGAAACACATCATTTAAAATAAATTCCATGTCTTTCAGCGGCGCATTATAAATAGGCATTTTCAAATTCCTTAAATGGTGATACCCAATTCTGTTACTGAGTATTTTCTAATCATTTATTCCAGGAAAATCTTGTTCTATTCTTCACTGGAATCAATGCATGCAATTGAAAAATCATGCGATCAGGTTTATTTTGCACTGCATATCAGAAGTGATTAAATATCGAACATGCATCGTATTATTACAACTCGATACCCATTGCTAAAATCATTTCTATTCATCGCATAAATATTGCTCAATATGGCTTAAAACCACACGATGATTTAACTTCATGCGCAGAAACAATAAAAGAATTATCCTGAAAATGGAATTTTATTTACCAAAGTTGATCTCTAGGGTTCAGTTTTCTTGACAAGATTTTTAGCAACGCGTTATAGAGATTTTCCGCTGTACCCAAATGTTGTATAAATATACAAATTTAGATAAATATCACGACCTTAGTTTTATAGCCATGGCGGTTAAAATTGAATACTCTTGAGGGGTTCCTTTTCGAAAAGTATGGACTAAGAAAATGACCACTGTAAGACAGCAGAACTTCCTTCTTCGTAAAGAGAAGATTCTGAGTATGGCGGAAAGCCTGCTGCTCGATAATAATCAGGACATTACCCTGAGTGAACTCGCCAGTGAACTCGATATTGCCAAAGGAACCATCTACAAACATTTCAAAAGCAAGAACCAGTTATATTTAGAACTAATTATTCTGAATGAAAAAAGAATCTTGGAAATATCAAAAAAATATAATAACGATATTAAAAATTATGTTTCGCAATATATGCTCTATCACATGCTCAATTCCAATCGCACCATCCTGTTGCATGTGATTGAAGAGCGTTTAACCAATAATGAAAAAAACCTGAAAGATTTATTTCAGGAGCTTTATCGGATTCGCGAAGAACGGATTATCCGGATTAAAGACATGACCCATGATTATCTGGTGGCTTTAGAAAGTGCCATGTCGATTCGGGATTATTTGTCTTATATCTGGACCGTGACTTATGGAGCTTCACTATTATTAAATTCAACCAATTATCAAAAAGCGATTGGTTCGCGTGAACGTCTGATTAAACTGTATATTAATCAGGCGCTGATGACCCCGGATAAAATCTCGTCAGTCTAAGCCCTATAATAAAAAATGCCGGATTGAATCCGGCATTTTATTTCAATTGAATGACTTAACAAATATCAAGCAGCAATTGGCGGAAATCCGTCTTCGGTTAAAGCCGCGACAATCTCGGACTCAGTGACTGTCGATTCAACTTCGACCAGCTTAGTCGCCACATCTATATGAACGGTGGCATTTTCATCCAGATCTTTAATCGTAGCAGTCACACTGCGTGCACAGCCACCACAGGTCATATTTTCAATACGGAATTTCATATTTAGCTCCATAGGATCGCTTTAAAAATTAATGTGATTGGGCAGATTATATTTAACCTGAGCTGCAGATCAGCTCAGTGCTGCTCAGGGACGACACCCTGTTCAATCTGTTTTAAAATCTGGCAATCGGACTGTTCATTGCCGGCACACTGCTCCACCGATTGCTGTAATATCACCAGCATATGCTGCATATCGGCAATTTTCTGTTGTAAAAACTGGATATGTTTTTCGGCCAGCTGTTTCACCTCGCTACTCTGACGTGAGCTGTTCAGCCACAGGCCGAGTAATTCTTTCATCTGCTCTGAAGAAAAGCCGAGTTCGCGTGCATGTTGAATAAAACTTAAGGTTTTAATGTCCGCATCAGTATAAACCCGATAACCTGCATCGCTTCGTTTCGCAGCAGGCAACAACCCGATGTCTTCATAATAACGAATCATTTTTGCAGAGATGCCGGAACGTTTTGCCGCCTGACCAATATTCATCCTGCTTGCTCCTTGAACTGTACCGCTTTGTAGGCTTTTAATCTCAAAGCATTAGTGACAACAAACACGGAAGACAATGCCATCGCACCTGCGGCAAACATCGGCGATAACAAGATGCCCCAGAATGGATAGAGCACCCCGGCAGCGATCGGGATTAAAGCAATATTATAGACAAAGGCCCAGAACAGGTTCTGCCGGATATTGCGCATGGTGGCCTGACTCAGACCAATTCCGGTGGCCACATGCTGTAAATTACCTGACATCAACACCACATCGGCTGCCTCAATCGCGACATCGGTGCCTGTACCAATCGCCATGCCAACATCAGCCTGTGCCAGTGCCGGGGCATCATTGATTCCGTCTCCGACAAAAGTGAGTACGCCATATTGCTGCTGGAGTTGACGTACCGCATCCACTTTCTCATGCGGTAAAACTTCCGCAATTACCTGATCAATTTTCAGCTGTTTGGCAATGGCCTGCGCGGTATGCTGATTGTCACCGGTGATCATCGCTACTTTTAGACCCTGCTCATGCAAGGCCTGAATCGCACTATAGGTAGTTGCTTTAATCGGATCCGCGACGGCAATAATCGCCGCCAGCTTTTGATTGATCGCCACATATAAGGGACTACGGCCCTGATCACCGAGTTTTTGTGCAGTAGACCGAAACAGATCGACATTTAGACCTAAGTTCTGCATCAGACGTTCAGCTCCAATATGCAGCTGCTGACCAGCTACCTGTGCCTTGACCCCTGCGCCGGTGATCGAATCAAAATCTGTGACTTCACTCAGTTCCAGTTGTTGCTCATGAGCTGCCTGAACAATGGCATGGGCAATCGGATGTTCTGACTTGGCTTCAACCGAAGCCACCAGTTGCAATACAGTCTGCTGATTAAAATCTGCTGTGACTTCAAAGTCCGTCAGCAACGGTTTTCCTTCAGTCAAGGTTCCGGTTTTATCAAGTGCGACGACTTGGGTTTGCTGCAATAACTGTAAAGCTTCACCCTTACGAAACAGCACGCCCAGTTCAGCGGCACGCCCAGTTCCGACCATAATTGAGGTCGGCGTTGCCAGCCCCATCGCACACGGACAGGCAATAATCAGCACCGCCACGGCGTTGACCAATGCATAGGTCAGATTGGGTTCAGGCCCAAACAGGAACCAGACCATGAAGGTCAAGGCCGCCAGTGCCATGACGGCAGGTACAAACCATAAAGTCACTTTATCCACCACCGCCTGAATCGGTAGTTTCGAGCCTTGTGCCTGTTCCACCATCTCAATAATCTGCGCCAGTACAGAATCCTGTCCGACCGCAGTGGCCCTGATTTGCAAGGTTCCATTCTGGTTCACTGTACCACCCACCACCTGATCCCCGGCCTGTTTGGCCACGGGTAAAGGCTCACCACTCATCATTGCTTCATCGATATAACTTTGCCCGGCAACCACTTCACCATCGACGGCGACTTTTTCACCCGGGCGGATTTCAATCAGCATGCCCTGTTGTACATCGGCAATCGCCAGATCAACCCAGTTGCCATGCTGTTGTACCCGTGCGGTTTTCGGTTGCAAGCCGACCAGATACTGAATCGCTTCTGAGGTTTTACCTTTGGCTTTGGCTTCCAGATACCGCCCCAGTAAAATCAGCGCAACAATGACAGCTGCCGCTTCAAAATATACATGGACGGTGGACTGGGGTAACAGCTGCGGAAAAAAGGTCGCAATACAGGAAAATCCATAAGCTGCGATTGTTCCGACCGCGACCAGAGAATTCATATCCGGCGCCAAACGCAATAAAGCCGGAATACCATGCTGATAAAAACGCCGTCCCGGAATAATCAGCACCAAAGTGGTCAGCACAAACTGCAGATACCAGCTGTTCTGGGTTCCCAACGTCTGCGCAATAAAATGATGAAAAGCCGGGATCAGATGTGAACCCATTTCTAGAATAAACACAGGGACTGCCAGAATAAGAGCAAGCCAAAGATCCTGTTTCAGTTGCGCGGTTTCAGTGGCTTTCTTTTCCTGAAAAGCCCCATGGCGATCTGCCGAGAGATGTGTATTGGTTTTTTCTGTGGCTTTAAAACCGGCTTTTTCTACAGCAGCAATCAAAGCTGGGATGTGCTGACGGGATGCCTGAATCGAAGCAGTTTCAGTCGCCAGATTGACTTGTGCTGTACTGACGCCGTCTACTTTTAATAAAGCTTTTTCAACACGCGCGACGCAGGAGGCGCAGGTCATGCCTTCAATCGCCAGTTCAATCCGGTCAGCCTGAAGATCAAAACCGGCTTTTTGCACCGCCTGAGTCAACTTGGACAATGGCACAGAATTGATTAGACTCACATGCGCCTTTTCAGTGGCCAGATTCACGTGTGCATCCAGTACACCTTCTACTTTTTTTAGGGCTTTTTCTACGCGAGCCACACAAGATGCACAGGTCATGCCTTCAATATTCAAAGCAAACTGTTGCGTCGGTACATCAAAGCCAGTTTTTTCAATTGCTTGAACTAGCACAGCGGCAGCAATCGGCTGCTGGCTTTTAATAAAAGCTTTTTCAGTCGACAGGTTGACAGATGCCTCAACCACGCCCTCAATTTTTTTCAAGGCTTTTTCGACCCGAGCCACGCAGGATGCACAGGTCATACCGCCAATCTGCACCTGCTGTTCATATAACCGGATGCTGTCTTGTTCTGCCATGCCCATCTCCATGCATCAACTTGCTGCCGATGCTATAGCTTAAACATTCCCAGCATGGCAAGGTCAAGTCTTTCATTTAAATATTTTAGGAAAGATAAAGCGGTATTGCGATTGGATGCTCATCCAAGAACCAAATAAAAGCCCGAAGATGACTTCGGGCTTTTATAGCAGTGTTTAAAATATTGAATGCATCAATTTTATTCGGCAGAAATATCTTCAAACAGAACCGAAGACAGGTAGCGTTCACCGCCATCTGGCAAAATCACCACAATATTTTTACCGGCATTTTCAGGGCGTGCAGCCAGTTGTGCCGCTGCCGCCATGGCCGCACCACTTGAAATGCCGACCAAAATACCTTCCTGAGCTGCAGTTTTGCGTGCCCACTCGATTGCCTCTGCGCTATTAATGGCAATCACTTCATCGACCAGATCTAAATCCAGGTTGCCCGGAATAAAGTTGGCTCCGATACCTTGAATTTTGTGTGGTCCCGGTGTCAGCGTTTCGCCGCGTTTGGCCTGACCAATAATTGCAGATTCAGCAGGTTCCACCGCCACCGAATATAGAGGCTTATTTTTAACTTTCTCAAAGTAACGCGAAATACCGGTAATGGTTCCGCCTGTTCCGACACCTGCGACCAGAATATCGACGTTACCCGCCGTAGCTTCCCAGATTTCTGGGCCGGTGGTTTCTTCATGAATTTTAGGATTGGCTGGGTTTTCAAACTGTTGTGGCAGGAAATACTGCTCCGGGTTCTCATTCAACAGACTCTCGGCTGCTTCAATCGCCCCTTTCATGCCTTTGGCCGGATCGGTCAAGACCAGATTGGCTCCTAAAGCTTTGACTACTTTACGGCGTTCAATACTCATGCTTGAAGGCATGGTGAGCGTCAGTTCATAACCTTTAGCGGCTGCCACAAAGGCCAATGCAATGCCGGTATTGCCACTGGTGGGTTCAACGATGTGCATACCGGGTTTGAGTTTTCCAGATTTTTCTGCATCGTTAATTAATGCTGCACCAATACGACATTTGACTGAAAAGGCCGGATTACGGCTTTCAATTTTAGCAAGTACAGTTACCGGAGCTGAAATTACACGATTAATACGAACTAGCGGTGTATTTCCAATTGCGTCTGCATTATTACTATAAACCGCTATCCCTAAATTATTTGGTGTTGGAAAAGCTGAATCTGTACTCATGATGATATCCCTGATGTTATTGGTTCAAGTCATTTAAACATCATACAAGCATTTTTTTCGTTTGTAGATGTTTGATGGAATTTGCACTTGATCGCAGTAATTTAAACCAAAATATTTTTTAAATAATTCGATGATTTTATATTATTTATCAACGTTTAAAATATAACTTTAACTAATGTTTAACCTGATTAAAACCCGATAATATTTAAATATTATATCAATGTATTAATCATCGAGCCCCTTATAATGTGCGGGCTGTAATTTTATAATGGACATATGAGATGAAAACCGATTTTGAAATCACGACTATGCGCGATTCAGCAGAACAGGTCGTCGGCATTTTAAAATCTCTGGCCAATACTGACCGTCTCCTTATTTTATGCCATCTCTCTCAAGCGGAACTGAATGTTTCACAAATTGAAGATATTACCGACATTAAACAACCGACGCTTTCCCAGCAACTGATGATGCTGCGCAAAAGTGATGTAGTGAATACCCGTCGGGATGGTAAACAGATCTATTATTCAATTAAAGATCAAAATTTGATTGTGGTATTGACTACGCTTTATCAGCTGTATTGTGCGAATCAAATTAAATAGTTTATTTTTAAACACTATTTAACGCCAAAACACACTTCTCTACCCCATTGATCTGGCAGAAATAACGACTTTGTAGAAAATCGCTATAGCTGCTTCAAGAAAATGGAGGCCAGACCTAGCTGATTTATTTTAAAAACATAAATCATCACAAATTCGACCCCTTAAGATTTCTTAGCAGAATTTGTGCATAATATATCTATATTTGTGATTTAGACCTTTTTATGCCAAATTCCAAGTCTAAACTTCTGCATAGACTGCCTGCCTGGGCATGGTTAAGCGACTATACGCCGGTCAAATTTAAATCCGATGTGCTGGCCGCACTGATTGTCGTGGCGATGCTGGTTCCTCAGGGGATGGCTTATGCCATGCTGGCCGGTTTACCGCCGATCATGGGCTTATATGCCAGCATCCTGCCAATGATCATTTATGCGTTGCTCGGTGGCAGTTCGACTTTATCGATTGGCCCGGTGGCGATCATTTCAATGATGACTTTTGCCACGCTCAATCCACTGTTTGAAGTCGGCTCACCGGTCTATATCGAAGCTGCGACCTTATTAGCACTCATGGTCGGTATTATTTCCCTGCTCTTGGGATTATTCCGTTTCGGTTTCTTAATTCAGCTGATTAGTCATCCAGTCATTCAGAGCTTTATTATTGCCTCGGCATTATTAATTGCTTTTGGACAATTGAAGTTCTTGGTCGACCTGCCCTTAAAAGCCAATAACATTCCAGAATTTACAACAAGTCTTCTGGAGTATCTGCCGCTCCTGCATTTACCAAGCCTGTTATTTGGCCTGTTGTCGATGGCTTTACTGATCTATCTGCCCAAGTTGCTAAAATCTCAGACAGTACAAAGCCGGATCGGCTCTACAGATTTTCTGGTACGGGCTGTGCCTCTCATTCTGGTATGTCTCGGGATTGCAGCGATTGTATTTCTGAATTTAAAGGGCCAAGGCATTAAAACAGTGGGTGCAATCCCGTCCGGTTTTCCGCCCTTGTCTTTTCCGCACTGGAACTGGGAACTGGTCATGACCCTGTTACCGGGTGCCAGCATGATCGCCATGATCAGCTTTGTGGAATCACTGTCAATTGCTCAAGCCACAGCCTTGCAACAACGCAGTCATTTAAACAGTAATCAGGAATTGATTGCCTTGGGGATTGCCAATATCAGTGCAGGCGTCAGTTCAGCCTTTCCGGTTACTGGCAGTCTGTCGCGTACCGTGGTCAATGCCGATGCCGGTGCCAAATCCCCCATGGCAGGAGTTTTGTCCTCCATTCTGATTATTTTCGTCAGCCTGTTCTTTACCGGATTTTTTGAAGATCTGCCCCTGACCATTCTGGCCGCCACGATTATTGTTTCCATCTGGAAACTGGTCGATTTTCGGCCTTTCTTTGATGCCTGGCGTTATTCTAAAGCCGATGGTATTGCCATGTGGATTACCTTTCTGGGTGTGGTGCTGATTGATATTTCCACTGGCCTGATTATTGGGATCATATCGACGTTTATCCTGATGTTATGGCGAATCAGTCGTCCGCATATTGCAGTGCTCGGACTGGTCGAAGGTACACAGCATTTTCGTAATATTCAGCGTCATCAAGTCAGTACCTCCGATCGGGTGCTGTCACTGCGGATTGATGAGAATCTGACGTTTCTGAATGCCAATAGCTTCAAAGGTTATCTAATCAATGAGATCAGCCTGAATGACAAGCTGCAACATGTGATTATCAACTGTTCCAGCATCAGTGCGATTGATCTGAGTGCCCTGGAAATGCTGGAAGATTTAAATGCGGAACTGGCCAAACTGGATATTCGCCTGCATTTTGCCGAAGTTAAAGGTCCGGTCATGGACAAGCTGCAAGCTTCTAAATTGATGACGCATCTGAGCGGGCGCATTTATCTGACGCATTTTCAGGCGATTCAGGACTTGGCGCCAGAGACCTTTGAGCAGCATAAAGATTATACGATTTAGAACAGCAGATACTTGAACTTATGGCCGGAAATTTCGACCGGTCATAAGTGCAGTCTTTTCTGAATTTTCAAATATAATTTGAATTTATCTATTTAACTTTGATATTTATTTCATGAATACAATTTTAAATGTGCTGATTTATTCATCATTTTAAGAAGTTTTTCTTCAATATAAGCGCTGTTTTAAATCAATTAATTTTAGAATAAATCAATAATATCAATATCTTGGTTTTTATATGAAAATATATTTTAAGCCTTGTTTAAATTAAGTATAAAATAGCGCAACTTTTTCCCAAATTTAGCCCTCGTAATTTTCACAAGGCAACATTATGTTTTCTGCCCTTATGCGCATGAGCTTAGTCTCTCGAATCATCATCGCCATTATTTTAGGTGTGGGTGTGGCTGTGGTATTTCCCGAAGCTACTCCCTCATTAAGCCTATTGGGCGACCTGTTTATTAAAGCCTTGAAGTCTGTTGCACCGATTCTGGTTTTCATTTTAGTGTTAGCTTCTATCGCGAATTTTAAAGTGGGCCAATCCAACGCCGCAATCAAGCCGATTATGCTGATGTATGCGGTTGGTATGTTCCTTGCTGCGCTGAGCGCTGTGGTTTCAAGTATCTTATTTCCAAGTACGCTGTTCCTGGATATTGCTGCACAAGCTGACTTGCAGCCACCGGGTAGTCTGGTGGAAATTCTGAAGAATTTGCTGCTGAGCTTTGTCGCCAACCCGGTTGTTGCAATTGCTGAAGCAAACTTTATTGGCATTCTGGCCTGGTCAGTAGCATTGGGCATTGCTTTCCGTCATGCATCGGATAGCACCAAGACGCTTTTGAATGATGCAGCCTTTGCAGTGAACTATGTGATTCGTTTAGTGATCAGCTTTGCACCTGTGGGTATTTTTGGTCTGGTTGCGGTGACTTTTGCTGAATCTGGTCTGGATACACTGACCAGTTATGCACATTTACTTGCTGTGTTGCTCGGAACGATGGTTTTTGTGGCACTGGTGATTAATCCGCTTCTGGTTGCCTTAATGACGCGTAACAACCCGTATCCACTGGTGTTCACCTGTTTGCGCGAAAGTGGCATTACCGCTTTCTTTACCCGTAGTTCAGCAGCCAACATTCCAGTCAATCTGGATCTGGCAAAACGTCTGGGTGTTAAAGAATCGACTTCAAGTATCGCAATTCCTCTGGGTGCTACGATCAACATGGCAGGTGCTTCTGTGACCATTACTGTATTGTCATTGGCGGCTGTAAATACTTTGGGGATTAGCGTCGATTTCAGCACTATGCTCATTCTTTCTGTGGTGGCAACCGTTTCGGCATGTGGCGCTTCAGGGGTTGCAGGCGGTTCATTGTTACTGATTCCAGTTGCATGTGGCCTGTTTGGGATTTCTTCGGATATTGCCATGCAAGTCGTTGCGATTGGTATGGTCATCAGCGTATTGCAGGATTCTACTGAAACCGCGCTAAATTCATCGACCGATGTTTTATTTACTACAGCAGTAGACCGCGCATCAAATTGATTTTATATTGATTAATCAATATGTTTAGCCAATGATTTTGTTATGCCATTACAGCGTTTACCTACCTGGGTACAATTAGGGGCGTTTTTTCTTGCGGTCAATGCCGGCATGATTAACGTCCTGGGTCTGGTGACGGTACTTCACCAGTCTGTTTCACATATGACCGGTAATGTCAGTATGCTGGCCATGGCCCTGCTAAACTGGCAGCCAGACATGATGCTATATCTGCTTCTGGTCACACTCTGCTATGTCATTGGTTCTCTGTATAGCGGGCTGATTCTAGGAAATAGTCACTTTCGCTTGGGACGACTTTATGGTTACCCTTTAAGCCTGGTGGCTTTTTTTATTCTGATCTGCTGGTTATTATTGCCCTATTTCCCGCGCTATGCCCTGTTATGGGCCTGTGTCGCGATGGGTCTGCAAAATGCCATGGTCAGCCATTATAAAGGTGCCATTATTCGCACCACGCATTTATCTGGTGTACTGACCGACCTTGGCTTAGCGATGGGCTACCGGTTGCGCGGTTTGGAGGTAGAACCACGCCGAGTCGTTTTACATTTACTTATTTTGCTCGGTTTTTTAAGCGGTGGCATTCTTGCCAGCTGGCTTTATCCTTATTTAAAATTAAATGCATTCCTGATCCCGGCAGTGCTGAGTCTGGTTCTCAGTCTCACGTATTGGGTGATTTATTTACGTTATCGACATCAACACGACTAATATCTGGACATTCTCATGGTTAAAAATGCATTGCAGGCACAATTGTTAAAGGCAGGATTGGTCGATAATAAAAAAGCCAAAAAACTGTCTAAACAGGCTGTGCATGAAAAACGTACCGGTGACAGCAGCGAAGCTGAAATCAAGGCAAAGATTGAGCAGGACAAACAGGAAAAGCTCGCCAAAGATCAGGCAATTGAGCAAGAGAAAAAAGCCCAGTTGCAGGAAAAAGAACTGAAAGCTGCAATCATGCAAATGATCAATCAGCATAAAATCCGTGATACCGATGGCGATGCGGTGTATCAGTTTATTGATGACAGTAAAATCAAGAAAGTCTATTTAAATCAGCAAATCTATAATGCGCTGGTCGCAGGCAGTCTGGTCATTGCACGTGAAAATGACAGCTATGCCTTCCTGCCTAAAGCCCTGGCAGATCGTATCAATGCGAAAATGCAAGGCTTTATCATTGTGAATAATTCAGAGAAAAATGAAGAAACCACAGATGAGGAAGATCCGTATGCAGCCTATGTCATTCCTGATGATTTGATGTGGTAAGCATCACGCTTCATTGCTGAAATATCGAAGATCAAAAAACCGGCGAAGAAGCCGGTTTTTTATTGTTCTGTGTTTTATTGAGGGATTTGCACAAATAGATATGTTTTAAAAAGTTATCCGATATTAAAAAACCCGATGCAAAACTATAAACTTGATCTAATTTTTTGATTGATGAGAAAGATCGTTTGGAACAGTTTAATTTTATTCGGAATATACAAGTGTGGGCTGATCAGTATCCCTGGCTAGAAATGTTCTCTTCATTGAGCATCGTGATTTTACTGGCAATTATTGCAAATCTATTTGCCAAACAAGTCGTTGTTCGTGGAATTCGCAAACTGATTTCCAAAATGCCTTTTGCCCATAATGAAATTGTTGCCGAGCATAGCGTCATTCGCCGTATCGCCAATATTGTACCGGCAATTGTGATTATGAACGGAATTACCACCGTTCCGCATTTATCTGACAAGGTCGAGACCTTTATCCAGATGGGTGCGCAGGCCTTTATCTTCCTGACCATTGCCCTGGCGATTGGCGAATTGCTGAATATTTTTAACCTGATTTATCAGCGCAATCCGAAATCGCGTAACAAGCCGATTAAAGGCTATTTGCAACTGGTCAAGCTGATCATCTTCATCGTTTGTGGTTTGATGATTCTGGGGACTTTCCTCAAGAAAGATGTCTTTACCTTGCTGGCCGGTTTTGGTGCCATGGCTGCGGTACTGATGCTGGTGTTCCAAAATACCATCCTATCGCTGGTGGCTTCGGTACAGATTTCCTCTTATGACATGGTGCGTATTGGTGACTGGATTGAAATGCCATCTTTAAATGCGGACGGCGATGTCATTGATATGTCATTACACACCATTACCGTGCAGAACTTTGATAAAACAGTCACCACCATTCCGACCAATAAACTGGTGACGGATACCTTTAAAAACTGGCGTGGCATGCAGGAAGCCGGTGCGCGCCGGATTAAACGTTCCATTCATGTCGATCAGAGCAGCGTGCATTTCATGTCAGCTGAGGAACAGAACAAGCTGAAAAAATTTATTCTGCTGGATCAATATCTAAATACCAAAACTGAAGAACTGCAGCAATTTAACTTACAGCTCAGCCATCATTCGCAATATAACCAGCGCCGTCTGACCAATCTGGGGACTTTCCGTGCCTATGTGGAGTTTTATCTGCAACAGCATCCGGGAATTAGTAAAAATCACTCGCTGATGGTTCGTCAGTTACAACCGACCAGTGAAGGTTTGCCTCTGGAAATTTATGCATTTACCAATACCACGGTCTGGGTCGAGTATGAAAATATCCAGTCGGATATTCTGGATCACCTGTTGGCGATTATTCCTGAATTTGGCCTAAAAGTGTATCAGGCACCTTCAGGTTTCGACCTCAAGGAATCTTTTAGCGTTTCCTGAAAAGCTGCGACAATCTTCAAATAAAATAAAAGCCTGAAACTGGCTACAGTTTCAGGCTTTTGATTGGTCTGATTAAATAAAAATATAAAAATCGACAACTTAAACAAATATTAGATTGGGTATTGAGATGCTCAGGCTGAGATTGCAGACGCTTGCAGCTGCATCAGTTCTTGTAGCATTTTATAAAAATCATGTTCTGAGTCGAACTGCTCTTCACAGATCCTTTCGCCGTTTAATAATAAATGATGATAGCTTTGATGCTCATAAATCACCGTGTTCAGAAACTGTGCACCGGGCATATGCTTGAGCAGGTGCTGTGTCTGTTTCATTTCTGCAAGTTGCTGCTGTTCAGGAATCTTATTCAATACCGTATAAATTTTTAATTGAGTATTATATTGTGCGATCCCAATCGCCAATTGCACCAGTTCGGTTTCAAGTTGAATATCTTCTGGATTGATGGAACTGGGAATAATCAGCTTATCTGCATGTTTCAGGACTGAACGCAAGGCAGATGTATCCTGCCCGTCAATATCAACAATAATATAGGCGAACTGCTGTTTCAGTAGTTCCAGACGATGATCCAGACTACGACCATCTTGTTTTAAGATATCCAGATGCTCGAAAGAAAATTGTTTATTTTTCAGATTTGCCCATTCATAACCATACGGTTCCAGATTGGCATCAATGAGCAAGGTCGCGCCTTGCCCACGTAATAACTCATTGATATACATCGCAATCGTGGTTTTTCCTGAGCCTCGTTTACGGCTGGCCACTACCCAAAATACTCATCTTTAAGCTCTCTCGTTTTTGATTCTTTTTATGAGGAAAAATGGTTTAAACTTTAATATAATTATGGATTTAGAATTACGTATCTGGCATGAAAAGTAAAGTCTGATTTGGATAATAATTTTGTGGCTATTTCATCTAATCCTAGGCTTAAAAAAATTCAATCCTTTATAATCACTACAAAGCAAAATGCATGATAAGAGTACGATAATGTTTCGATGGCTTGAAAGACTGGTTGATCCCTATCCCACCAAAAACCTGAATCAACCTTTACCGACCAAGTTTTTTCCATTTGTCTGGCAGGCAGCCTACGGTGTGCGCCGTTATTTGCTGATTCTGGTGCTGTGTACGGCCGGTGCTGCCAGCTTTGAAGCCTTACTCTACTCAAAAATTGGCGATCTGGTAAATTGGCTCAGCAAAAGCCAGCCAGATACTTTTCTGGAACAACATGCCAGCAACCTAACCTTGCTGAGCATTATCCTGCTGGCCAATATTTTCTTTGCCAGTGCCCAATCCCTGATCAAGCACCAGATTTTGTATAGCAACTTTCCGATGCGGTTACGCTGGCGCTTTCATAATTTACTGATGAAACAAAGTCTGGATTTTTTCCATAATGATTTTGCCGGACGTTTATCTGCCAAAGTCATGCAAACGGCGCTGGCCATCCGGGAATTCTGGGTCATTTTGGGAGATATGCTGGCCTATGTGCTGATTTATTTCGTCACCATCAATATCGTTTTAGGCAATATTTCTCCCTATTTAGTTATCCCTTTGATGGTGTGGCTACTGCTATTTATCTGTGCGGCCTGGTACTTTATTCCGCGTTTAAGCAAGATTTCCAAGTCACAGGCCGATGCGCGTGCCGTCATGACCGGCCGTGTCACCGATGCCTATACCAATATCCAGACTGTCAAGCTGTTTGCCCATGCTGGTCGAGAAAGCCAGTATGCTAAAACCTCCATGCAGGAATTTATGGTCACGGTTTACAAACAGATGCGTCTGGGGGCTCAGTATGAAATCAGTATTTTATTTCTGAGCATTATTCTCTATGGCGGTGTGTTGGGTACGGCCATCTGGCTATGGATGGAAGGACAGGCCGAATTGGGCATTATTGCAGCCACCACGGCCATGATACTCAAACTGAACAGTATTGCCGAGTTTATGATGTGGCAGACCTCTGCCCTGTTTGAAAATGTCGGGACCATTCAGGATGGTATGAAAACTTTAGGCCGCAAGATTGCCATTGAAGATAAACCCAATGCCAAAGAGCTACAGCTTCAGCATGGTGAAATTAAATTCGACAATGTCAGCTTTGCCTATAATGATAAAAATGTCATTGACCAGTTTAACCTGACCATTCGCCCGGGTGAAAAAATCGGGATTGTGGGACGTTCAGGCGCAGGTAAATCGACCCTGATTCAGTTATTGCTGCATTTTTATCATCTTGACCAAGGTCGTATTTTAATCGATGGGCAGAACATTGAAGATGTGACGCAGGACAGTTTGCGTAAGAACATTGCTTTAGTGACTCAAGACACTTCGCTGCTGCATCGTACCGTTGCAGAGAACATCAAATATGGTCGTCCTGATGCAACCGATCAAGAGATGTATGAAGCGGTACGTAAAGCCAAAGCAGAAGAGTTTATTCCTCATCTGACCGACTTACGCGGCAAAAGAGGCTATGAGGCTTATGTCGGTGAGCGTGGTGTAAAACTTTCTGGTGGTCAACGTCAACGTGTTGCAATCGCACGGGTATTTCTAAAAGATGCACCCATTCTGATTCTGGATGAAGCCACCAGTGCGCTGGATTCTGAAGTCGAAGCGGCCATTCAAAACAGCCTCGATGATCTGATGCAAGGCAAAACCGTAATTGCCATTGCGCATCGTTTATCGACAATTGCCCAGATGGATCGCCTGATTGTAATGGATCAAGGCAAAATTGCCGAGCAAGGTACCCATGATGAACTGGTAGCATTAAATGGAATCTACGCCCAGCTTTGGCAGCGTCAAACGGGCGGATTACTGATACAACAACAGATCAAAGCAACGAAGGATCGTGAATAATGCTGTATTTGGAAGATTTGAACATCGCTGACCGCTTTAGCAGCCGTAAATATCATATGGGACTGGAAGAAATTCAAAATTTTGCCCGGGCTTATGACCCACAAGTCTTTCATACTGATGAACAGCAAGCTGCAGCCCATCCGGTATTTCAGGGAATTGCCGCCAGTGGTTGGCATACTGCGGCAGTGGTTATGCGCTTGTGGACTGAATGTTTTCCTGTGGCTTATGGGCTCATTGGTTCAGAGTCGCATCTGCGTTGGCCTTGTCCGACCCGCCCCGGGGATGAGATTCACGTCGAAGTCGAAATCATGGATATTCAGCCCTCCAGAAGCAAAACTGACCGTGGGATCGTTAGCTACCAGACGCAGGCATTTGACCAGCATCATAAAATGATTTTTAGTTCAACCACTAAAATTGTGGTATTTAAACGAGGATTTTCTCCGGTTTAAATTGATTTTTAGGCGAAATTCAGGCTAATCTGCCACAATGATTGTGGCAATAGCCAAAACTTTGTCCAACAATTTTAATGAAAAAAATGGCAGTTTCATGCCAATATCAGACCATAAATAAAAAAATTTAAGTGAGTGCAACGGATCGCGCATGAAAACAATTGCTCCACGCCAAGATCATGGAATTCCAGGTGTATACGCTCTTTTGCTGCTCGATGTCATTTCCCGCTGGGGATATAATGACGAATCGTTGTTCAAGCCCTTTGGCCTGAGTACGGAGCAGCTGGCGGATCCTGATTTTCGCATCCCGACACCTGTGGCCAATGAACTGGTCAAACATGCCCTCAAGCTGAGCGGTGAACCGACACTTGGTTATCATCTGGGTACCCAGATGCGGATTTCTATTCATGGTTTTATTGGCTATGCCATCATGACGGCCAAGGATATTACCGATGCATTAGTACTGGCCAACCGTTTCATCCAGCTGCGTATGCCCTTTTTACAGCTATTCTTTTCGACCTTTGGTGCCAAGGCTACAGTCCAGTTGCAAACCGATATTCAGCTGGAACCCTTACGCACCGAAATCTCGATTGCACTGATTTTTGGCATGATCAGTATGGCCAAGGCCATTACCGGAATTGATTATGCCGCTGGAGAAATCGATTTTGATTTCAAAAAACCGGAAGGCTTTGAACGCTTTATGGCCAAATTTCCACATCATCAGTTTCGCTTTGAACAGCCGCATTTGATCTTGAGTTTTGATAAGAGCTACCTGATGAACAAGCTGGTGCATGCCGATCCGATTGCCAGCCAGATTGCAATTAACCAGTGTGAAACTGAACTCTCGGCCTTGGGCGAGCGACACCGGATTGCGATGCGGGTCCGTGATATTCTGACCCATTCCGAGCAGCATTATCTGAGTATTGAAAGTGTGGCAGATCGTCTGCATATGTCCGACCGCACCCTAAAACGTCAGCTGGCGGCTGAAGGTACCTCTTTTTCTACGCTGGTCGATGAAGTACGCTACCGGCATGCGACGTCGTTATTGTCCCGGACCGACTTTAGCTTGGAACAGATTGCTGATGAACTTGGTTATAGTGATGTCGCCAATTTTAGCCGGGCATTTAAACGCTGGAGTGGTCGCAGCCCGAGCAACTGGCGCAAAGATCCTTATTTATAAAGGGTCATAAGCCTTTTGTTTTGGCCAAAAAGAATGTATAAAACATGTCAAAAATGATCTAAAGATTTTTAAGGAGTTATCAATGAATCATCCTTCAGAATTAAAGTACGCAAGTACGCATGAATGGGTACGCATTGAGGGTGATCTTGTTGTGACCGGTATTTCCGACCATGCACAGGATGCATTAGGTGATTTGGTCTATGTAGAAGCACCAGATCTTGATTCACACATCACTGCGGGTCAGCAAGCCGGTGTAGTTGAATCGGTCAAAACTGCGTCTGATATTCATGCACCTGTTTCTGGTATTGTCGTTGAAATCAATCCTGATCTTGAAGATGATCCTGATTTTATTAATGACGATCCCTATGGCAAAGGCTGGATCTATAAAATCAAACCAGACAATATGTCAGATGTTGAACACTTGCTTTCCAATACAGCATATGAAGCTGGCCTATAAACCCGCTTATATTTAGAAAATCAGCCTGCGGGCTGATTTTTTTATGCCATAGATATTGTTCCGCTTTCCCAATCGGCTTCAATTACATATATTCATATTAAAATATTATTGTATTTTTCACGTATATTTCCTAAAGTACTGAACAGGGCGCGCTGCACTCCTGAATATGCCACACTTATTTATAACAATAATTCCCCCATTCTAAGACCAGCGTCTCATCACCCATCATTTTAGGATAATCATGAATGCCATTGTAGCGCCGTTATGGACCAAGTCATTTGTACTGTGTCTGGCCAACAACCTGTTTTTATTTATTTTCTATTTTGCGCAAACCACAATTTTGCCGATTTATATCTTAAAAGAATTAGGTGGTAATCTGACCCAAGCTGGTCTGGCCATGACCTTATTTATGGTCTCTGCCATTGCAGTACGTCCTTTTAGTGGCTTAATTATCGAAAAATTTGGCATACGCAAAACTTTAATTGTCTCAGAAATATTTTTCAGTCTTTTTTCCTTAGCTTACCTGCTCGCTGATCAGCTCACGATTCTGTTTATCATCCGTTTCTTGCATGGCATCTGGTTTAGTATTCTGACCACAGCCTGTGTGCCGGTGGTCAACCAGTTTATTCCAGAACAGCGTAAAGGCGAAGGCATGGGTTATTTTGTCATGTCTGTCAATCTGGGAATTGTCCTGGGGCCTTTAATTGGTCTGAGTTTAATTGAATACTGGTCTTATTTTCAGGTCAGCACCTTGTTGATCGCTTTGGTTTTTATCGGCTTTATCTTCTGTTTACTGATTCCGGTCAAAGAGCCTGAAAAAATGATCGACAACACCGACAAGAAAACATCACTAGGGCTGACTGATTTTGTCGAAAAGAAAGCACTGCCTGTGGCAGGACTTGCCATGCTGATTTCCTTTTCTTATGCCAGCATCATGTCTTTTATCGCGCCATTTGCAGCCAGTAAGGATTTAATGGCCTATGCCGGTTTATTCTTTGTGATATTTGCAATTTCCATGATGAGCCTGCGTCCGATCACTGGAAAAATTTATGACCGCAAAGGTCCACAATACGTGATTTATCCGGCACTGCTGGCTTTTAGTCTGGGTCTGTTTTTACTGAGCCAGATTCAGACTTTATGGGGATTTATGCTGGCTGCGGTTCTGGTCGGAGTCGGTTTTGGTAGTGTGCAACCGTGCATTCAAACCTTAGCCATTCAACGTGCACCAAAACACCGGATTGGCTACGCAACTTCGACTTTTTATACCTGCTATGATCTGGGTATTGCCATTGGCTCAGTCCTGATCGGTGCTATCATTGCCGCTTATAGTTATCAAACTGCTTTTGTGATTTGTGCTGTCTTGACCCTAAGTAGTATGGGATATTTTCATCTGGTGGTTCAGGCTAAAGCAGTCAAAAATAGCTAACCCAAAACAGGCAGAATTCAAATCTACCTGTTTTGATTGTTTCCCAAGACAGTCTTTATTCAGCTACAGCTTGATTTTCTGCTGATTTTTCTTCAGGTTTTGGTTTTTGTAGCATAGAAAACTGCGTACTTTCTCCGACTGCTGCATTATCCTGACGATTACTTTTTAGCTTGATCTGTAAGCGTAATTCATTGGTGGAGTCGGCATTGCGTAACGCTTCCTCATAAGAAATTTCGCCCTGGTTATACAATTCAAATAAGGCCTGGTCAAAGGTTTGCATCCCCAATTCACGGGATTTTGCCATAATCGCTTTCAGCTCATGAAACTCACCTTTCAAAATCAGGTCGGAAATCAATGGCGTATTTAACATGATTTCAATCGCTGCACGACGGCCTTTACCATCCTGCGTCCGAATCAGACGCTGGGAAATAATCGCCTTCATATTCGAGGATAAATCCATCAATAACTGATTGCGGCGCTCTTCCGGGAAGAAGTTAATAATCCGGTCTAAAGTCTGATTGGCATTGTTGGAGTGCAAAGTTCCCAGACAAAGATGCCCGGTTTCGGCAAAAGCAATCGCATGTTCCATGGTTTCAGTATCACGAATTTCCCCGATCAGAATCACATCGGGTGCCTGACGCAAGGTATTTTTCAGCGCATTGTGCCAGGAATGACAGTCCACGCCGACTTCACGATGCGTAATCATGGATTTTTTATGTTTATGTACATACTCCACCGGATCTTCCACGGTAATAATATGCCCGGCTGAATTTTCATTGCGGTAGTCAATCATCGCAGCGAGCGAGGTTGACTTTCCTGAGCCGGTTCCCCCGACCACCAGCACCAGACCACGTTTCTCCATAATCACATGTTTAAGTGAATCAGGAAGTTTGAGCTTCTGGAAATTTGGAATTTCTGCGGTAATAGTACGAATCACCATGCCAACATTGAGTTGTTGCTGGAACACGTTGACCCGAAAACGCGAAACACCCGGCACAGTGATAGCAAAGTTGCACTCCAGTTCCGTTTCAAATTCCTTGCGCTGCTTTTCATTCATCAGGCTATAGGCAAACAGCTTGGTTTTTTCAGCCGTCAGTTCTTGCTGTCCAAAAGGCTTCATTAAACCCTGATGTTTAATACTCGGTGGAAAGTCGGCGGTAATAAATAAATCTGAACCACCATATTCGACCACTTTGGTCAGCATGTGGTGCATGAATTTTCGTGCTTCTTCTAAGAGCTCTGTTGCAAACATCAAGATCCCCAAACAACCTGCCATGACATTAAATTATTGAAAAAAAGGTTATATATTCAAATGGATATATTGTCTTTTAATTGTGTAGGGATTTATAAGAGGACACAAACAGATTTTATTTATTTTATAAAATTTATCATCTTATTTGTGTGATGTATTTCATGTTAAGTCAATTTACTGGGAAGCACTTTAAGCTTCTAAAATAAAAAGCACTTTCACCAAACCTGGTCAGAGAAAGTGCTTTTAAAGGTTTATGCACTGCGTTTTAGACAGCGAAGCGATAAATGCTGAGCAATGTTAAGCAACAACTGTTCAGTTTTTGTCCAGCCCAGACATCCATCAGTTACAGACTGACCATAAGTCATTTGCTCAGAAATTTTCTGGTTGCCATCTACCAAATGACTTTCTAGCATTACGCCACGAACATTGGTCTGTAAGCGTTCTACTACGATCTGTTCCAGTACTTCAGGCTGTAGCATCGGATTTTTCGAGCTATTGCCATGACTACAGTCAATCACCAATGCCGGTAAGTCGATCTGATGTTTGGCCCGGATTTTCTCAATTTCTGACAATTGGTAATTTGGTCCGCTATTCGAGCCACGTAAAATCAAATGTGCTTTCGGATTACCTTGCGAGTGTAAAATGCATGGCAAACCGGACTGACTCATACCCAGGAATTGATGTGGATGAGAGGCAGACTGAATGGCATCTAGTGCAATCTGGATCGAACCATCAGTACCATTTTTGAAACCGATGCTGTAGGGCATGTGACTTGAGATTTCACGGTGAATTTGCGATTCACTGGTGCGTGCACCAATGGCACCCCACGCCAGTAGATCATCAAAATAAGCAGTTGCCATCGGGCTCAAAATTTCAGATGCAATTGGCAAGCCCATTTCAATAATTTTAAGGTATAAAGCACGGGATTTTTCCAGGCCCAATTGCATATTGGAAGAACCATCGAGGTTCGGATCGTAAAGAAAACCTTTCCAGCCCACGGTCGTGCGTGGTTTTTCGATATAAGCACGCATGACCAGAAAAATTTGATCAGACACCTGGGCTTGTAGCTGTTTTAATTTTTCTGCATATTCTAAAGCCGAGGCTTCGTCATGAATGGAACACGGGCCTGTAACCACCATTAAACGATGGTCCTTGCCTTCTAATATATTTTGAATGGTTTGACGTTGTTCAGCGACTTGATGAGCCAATTGCGCAGACAGGGGCAATTGCTGTTTCAGTTGCTGAGGTAAAGTTAAAATGGTTTCAGCGTGATGTTGTTGTGATGTATTTAAGGTATTCATGACTTTAATCCTGGGTCTGGCAATCAGTCCAAACTTTTATTTGAGCGTTATGGGTCTAATTAACGAGGTCGAGAGTGTCATGAGCTGACTAAAGTAAGACCAATAAAAGTTGTTAAAATATGAATAGTTAAAGTTTGTCATGGCTGTCTCCAAAGTTTTGTAAAAATGATAAGCATAAAAAAACCTGATCAGGGTTGCCGATCAGGTATAAACTGGTGGGCAACCTGTTCATTGCCCAAACGCATTCAGGCAATTATCTAAACTGCCAGAAATAAAAATATGCGTTTGAAATGATAGGTTGCTTTAACATGTTATGTCTTTCATAAAATGTGAATCTAAAATTAAAATACGCGGTCTCTGCGCATTTGACAAGCATTAAATATAAAAAAATATTTATTAACTTTTCTACTTTTATTTATCAATTTACTGAATAGTGTTGAATATCGATAAAATTGGCAAAACCTGTAAATTTAATATAGGTCTTGCCAATCAAATTCAATACACAGATTAAAAATTAGTGTGTAACGCGATTCCAGGCATCACGTACCGCATATTTCGCCTGTTCCCAGTTTAAACGCGATTGGCCCTTCATCTGTTCCCATTTTACTCTAAGCTCAGGTTCAACATCTTCAAAACGGGTATTGGCATCATAGCTGCCGCGGTTTTCATAACCGACCCGATACGCCGTATCATAATCACGGTCATAATCCAGATCGCTATAGGTGGTACGAGCCTCTGAATAGTATGGTGTATTAATGGAATTATCACGCCAATAAGCTTGTTCTTCTGTTGGGTTCATCGCTTCGCCGACACCCTTACCTGCCAGACCGCCGACCACTGCACCAACAACCCCACCCACAGCTGCACCTACAGGGCCACCTGCTGCACCAATGGCTACACCTGCTGCTGCGCCACCTGCAGCGCCTACACCTGTACCAACAGGGTGTGCGCCCGGTTCACCGGTAATTGGATCGGCATTTAAATCATCACGCACATCTTTAGGAGAGTTTTTTATTACATCACGATCAAAATTATCATTCGACATAGCGCTTATCCTTATTTTTTAAAATGGTTTAATCACGTATTTTGATACGCTCTATTTAATATAAGCATCTCGAATGTAATGACATTAGCAGGCTTGTGTTGTTTAAGTGATTCTCTGTGACGCTTTCATGCACTAATGTATCCTGAATTAAGTGAAACGCGCATAAAAAAGACCGGTATTAAACCAGTCTTTTCAAAATCAAACGCTCACTTATTCAAAATGAATAACGGTACGAATTGATTTGCCTTCATGCATCAGGTCAAAAGCATCATTGATCTGTTCAAGCGGCATGGTATGCGTCACAAAAGGTTCAAGTTGAATTTCACCTTTCATGGATTGTTCTACCATGCCTGGTAATTGTGAACGACCCTTCACTCCACCAAATGCAGTCCCCATCCATTTACGGCCTGTGACTAACTGGAATGGACGGGTGGAAATTTCTTTACCTGCTCCAGCGACTCCAATAATCACCGACTGACCCCAGCCACGGTGCGCACATTCAAGCGCTGAACGCATTACATCAACATTACCGATACATTCAAATGAATGGTCTACGCCCCAACCCGTCATTTCTACAATTACCTGCTGGATTGGCTGATCAAATTCTTTTGGATTTAAGAAATCTGTGGCACCAAACTGTTTTGCCAGTTCAAATTTATCCGGATTGGTATCTACCACAATAATACGACCTGCTTTGGCCTGACGTGCACCTTGTACCACAGCCAGACCGATACCGCCTAAACCGAATACTGCAACACTATCGCCTTCTTGGACTTTAGCCGTGTTATGCACCGCACCAATACCAGTGGTTACGCCACAGCCGAGCAGGCAGACATGCTCATGATTGGCTTCAGGATTGATTTTTGCCAGGGAAACTTCAGCAACCACGGTATATTCAGAAAAGGTTGAGCAGCCCATATAATGATAAATCGGCTCACCATTATAAGAAAAACGTGTGGTTCCATCCGGCATGACACCCTTACCTTGAGTTGCACGCACAGCCACACACAAGTTGGTTTTGCCAGATTGACAGAACAAGCATTCGCCACATTCAGCAGTATAAAGCGGAATTACGTGATCGCCCGGTTTCAGACTGGTGACACCTTCACCAACTTCGACCACCACACCTGCGCCTTCATGGCCTAAAATCGCCGGAAATACGCCTTCAGGATCTTCACCAGACAACGTGAATGCATCGGTATGACACACTCCGGTATGGCTAATTTTTACCAATACTTCACCTGCTTTGGGTGGAGCAACATCTACTTCCACGATCTTTAAGGGCTGACCTGGACCAAACGCAACCGCTGCACGTGATTTCATGTAAAACTATCCTTTTTTGCTGATTTACAGATGACTAACAGTAACCTCTTTCTATTCGGAGATTCAACTATTAACATCAGAAGATAAGGAATAAAAAATCCTATAATCAATGGAACATCAATGACTAACCCTTCACCTTTTGTTTGTTTGAACATTTTAACTTTGAGCATAATTCTTTCTGGCTGCGAACTGGCTGCAAATACTGCTGAACAAGCAGAAATCACGCCGGTTCGACCTGCGCACTGGATTGATAATCAAATTTCAAAACAGCAGATGAATGAAGGAAAAACTGCTTTTTTACCACTCTATGATGGTTTTATGAGTATGGCCGCACGTTTGCACCTGATCAATAAAGCCCAATATCATCTGGATCTGCAATATTACATCTGGAAGGATGATTTTATCGGCAACATAATGCTGGCCCAGCTGTTAAAAGCCGCAGATCGCGGTGTCAAGGTGCGAGTGCAGATTGATGACCAAAATGGCACCCAGCTTGATGATAAACTGCTGGCCTTAAGCCAACACCCAAACTTTGAAGTGCGGATTTTTAATCCTTATAAATTCCGTCATTTACGTGCGCTGGATTATGGCTTTCGAATGAAACAGATCAATCATCGCATGCACAATAAACTGATCATTGCAGACGGTACCGCAGCTGTCACTGGTGGCCGCAATATCAGCAGTGAATACTTTGATGCCAGCGAAAATTTCCAGTTTACCGATGTCGATATTTTCTTTGCAGGTCAACCCGTCGAAAATGCCAATCAGACCTTCATCAATTTCTGGAATGATAAACTGAGTTATGATGTTCGGCAGACTCTGAATGATTCAGGTCATCCGGAAATGTTAAAAAGGCTAAGAGCTGATTTTGCGCGCGAAGAAGTGGATGAAACTGAATTAAAACGCCGAGTAGGTATTGCCGAAAAACAAGTTGCAGAGCACTTAAAGAAACAACCCATTTACTGGGCACAGGCTTATTTTGTCGCGGATACACCCGCAAAAGCACGTCCTCATGCAAAAAATGGCGATTATATTTACACCCATATGCTTGAACTGATGGGCGAGCCGAAAAATCATCTGGAACTGGTCTCCTCGTATTTTATTCCCACACAAAAAGGCACAGATTATTTAAGTATGCGTGCACAACAGGGTGTCAAAATTAGAATCCTGACCAATTCTTTTCAGGCCAATGATGTAGCTGTGGTACATGCTTATTATCAGCAATATCGTCAGCAGCTCTTGAAAAATGGCATCGAACTCTGGGAGTTTAAACCGTATATAGTCCGGCCAGAACGGACTTGGTATGAAATTATGACTGGTGACATCATCCCGGCCAAAAATAAAAACAGTTCGAGTCTACATGCCAAATTTTTTGATCTGGATGGTATGGTGTTTGTGGGTTCATTTAATTTTGATCCGCGTTCAGCTTATCTGAACACCGAAGTCGGTTTGGTGGTTAAATCGGAAGATTTTCAAAAGGAAATCTCTAATGCGATGAATCAATTTTTACCGCGCGTGGCCTATCAGCTCAAACTAAATGAAAAAGATGAAATAATCTGGTTAGAACATCAAAAAGATGGCCGTACTATTCAGCATGTACATGACCCTGAAACCACAAAATTTCAGCGTTTTATGATGAATCTGGTGACAAAATTCCCCGGGGAATGGCTAATGTAATGACATTGTAATGACTTTGGTATTACACAACGTACAGAATCTATTTTCCGGGCATGGTAGCGTCAAGTCATCTGGTGCTATCATCGCTTAAAGGGTTTTACAGGCGATTAGCCTTGCTTTAAAATTCAACTTTTCCAATATTTTGCGATTTTTTCGCCCTCTACTCCCATGCAATTTTTTGATTTAAGCCGTCAGTTTAAATTCAGTGATATTCTGACGCCTGTAAAAACTCTCCATGATTTATCTCAGCAAGAATGGTATTTGGCCAAAATTCGGGTAGAACATGATTGTCTGTCTGAATCCGATATTATTCAGGGTCAAGTTGTTCTAAAATCCAGTGAAAATATACAGCTCGAGTTAGAGTGGTTGATTCACGATAGCGGTCATGATTTACAGGTATTATTCAAAGGTGTCGAAACTGAAGCGCTTGAAGAAACCTGCGTGATCTTAAAAGGCGCACAACTAGTCGATGAACAACAGCAATTGCTCTCTGCACAGGCGCTCAGTTTATGGATTGATGGGACGTTATTGCCGATGTTGCCAGAGATCCGTCAGGAAATTAAAACCCGTTTAAACCTGTGGGACTATGTGGAATATCAGGATTGAGCAGTGATTTAGCATTGAAATAAATATAGGGTGACCACATTCACCCTTTTTTATGTGTGAATGTTCTTAAACCAATGAATGCCGAGTATAGCATCCAGCAATAAGACTCTGCTTAAATCATGTCAGCCTGTTCATTATAAAAATAATGAGAAAATAGCAATATAATCACCAAAATTCAGAACAACCTCTTGTTTTAAAAATTCTTACATATTCTAAGTTTAACTAAGAAAAAATCAGAGTGAGCTTCGATTTCATTAATTTTCTCCTGTCATCCGCTAGACCAGTCCAACATCTAAAAAGAGTTGTCGATAAGCTTCAGCTTTTCTATCTAAAGCCAGAGGATAAGCTCGAGATGAAGATGGCATTCGATATAAATGCAGTTCGCGTCCTTCCAGGTTGGTTTGCGTCGGCTCTCCAATTTTGGGCTTTTCTGCATCTTCAGGCATAGACAGCATCATGGTATCGGTGGCTTTATCACCGGTGGTCATAATGTAGGTACATTCTGGGATCTGTAGCAATAAATCCTTTAAATTGGTCGGTACCACAATTTCCAGAAACTTATCTGAAGCATTACCCGTCAGCCGTCTGATCTGAGAGGCACTATCAAAAATCGCAATTCCAGTCTCCAATAGAAATTCACGGATCAATGATTCCTGAAATTTTTTATTCTCAATATCCAGAAAGTAATCTTTATTTTGAAAGAAAATTAAACCAAAAATCCGCCACATATCGTTTTGATAATTTGGATAATAAAAATTCATTTTCCAGCGAGTTGCTGGTGGTGGAAAACTACCCAACATCAGTAATTTGGCATTTGGCGGTAAAAAAGGCGGTAATGGATGCGTTTCAATATCAGACATAGAATTCCTTAAATTGGGAACTTTCAACTATTTTAGAGTGTCTGCCGAATCTTGCTAGCCACTTCTTGTCCCCAAAGTGTATAAACTTCCTTACTCGGATGAAAACCATCTGCAGCCATTTCTAAATTCATGGCACGATATTTTTCAATATCATATTCAATCCATTGCATGGTGTCTTGGCTTGCTACGAATTTCGCCAGTTGCTGATTCATTTTTTTGGCATATTGTCCAAATAACCAGGCCAAAGGATTTGGTAATGCCGGGAACATATTCATGGGTGGCACACCTGCTGCAATGACCAATTCAGGACTGAATTTTTGTTGAATCATGGCATATAGTTTTTTCTGTTTTTGAATCCAGATATCAGCCGGCATGAGCTTGGTTACATCATTTACACCAACCGAGCTAATGACCACATCAAAATGTTCTGTCTCCAGTTGTTCTATGGCACAAATCACTTTAGCTGTGCTATCCCCTGTTTTTGCATGCAATTTCCATTGAATTTTAAAGTCATGCTGCAAATCTTTTAAAATGGCGCCCAGCAATGCATCATCCTGATGCTCTACCCCAACGCCGGCAGCCGCAGAATCGCCGACAATCAGTATAGAAAGCGGCTGGCCTTGACCGCACGTTCCTTCACGTTCACCCTCCGGTTCTGGGAGTTGCACAGTGTTTTTTTTGACGCGATTGCCCTGAATTACCAATACTGGAATTAATGCAAGAGTCGATATTTTCAGCCACATAAATCTATACTTTAAATATAAAACAATGAATTAGAACTTTATTGTAACCTGTCATGCTATGATTTTTGATAAAACATCATGTAAATAATTGAATAAATATATAAAAATAATTGAAAGACAAATCTGTATTTATAATTGATAATAATTATCATTACTATTTTTTAAAATTAATTGGGGATGATTTGAACTACTTATACTTAAGCACACTCTTACTAAGCGCACTATCATTACATAGTTTGGCAGATTCACCTTCTTCAATAGAGCAAGCACCCTATGCTGCAGCGTGTGAAGCAGTTCAACCCAAAAGCGACCTGTTAAAAAGTTTACAGCAGCAATTAAAGCAGTCTCCTGAAAACCGAGCGGGATTAATCCAACAATTCTGGGAAAAAGTGCAAAATCAAACTACACCGATTATTGAGCCACTTGATCAGGATCATGTTCGACTGATTTTTTTATGGAAAGCAGCCAAACATAATGTGCGTCTGGTCGGTGGCCCGAGTAATGATCATGAATGGTTGACTCGCCTGCCCGATACCGAGATCTGGTTTAAGGAAAATATTGTGAACCGTCGCTATATCGGCAGTTATAGTTTTGCAGTGGATTTACCAAATCTGGAGGGTTATCTATCGAATTACTGTGCACATTTAAACCCAGAACTCAAAGAACCCCGGGCGCAGCGCCGTGTTGTATTGCAGGTATTACAACTTGATCCATTGAATCCAAAACGCTGGCTTAAAGAAAATACTGCCTCTAAACTGAGGAATGAAAATATTATCGCCCTGGATCAAGCCCCTCCCTTTATCGATCCTAAACGCTATCCAGATCATCCGCAGCCTGAACTAAAACGTTATCAGCTATCCAGCCAGTTTTTAAAAAATCAACGTCGCGTTGAAATCTATCAATCTAAAAAAACTGCACAACAATCTTATATCACGGCTATTTTCTTTGATGGAAATGAATATGCCCATTTGGTTGATGTGCCAAAAGTGCTGGATATTCTGGTGGAACAAGGCAAACTTCCACCGATTCAAGCGGTTTTTTTACATGCACCGAATAGTGAACTTCGTCCTAAAGAGCTGACACCAAACCCGAAATTTTCAGGTTTTTTTAATCAGGAATTTTTGCCTTGGCTCGATCAGAAAATTGTACGTGATAAGCAAAAAACAGTTCTTCTCGGTTCCAGTTTGGGAGGGCTGAGTGCAGCTTATCTTGCCTTGGAAAATCCGCAGCACATTAGTCATGCTGTGCCTTTATCCGGCTCGTTCTGGTGGTCACCTGAACCACACTCAAAAATCAATGGTATGAATCAATTGATTCATAACTTAAAGAATCAGCCTCAACAGTATTTTCATATTTCAGCGAATCGTTATGAATCTTCGCGTACCAACAATGACTTAAGTATTCTGGAAACGTCACCCATCGTGGCACAGGCTTTAAAATCCAAAGGGCATGAGGTCAGATATCAGGTTTATGAAGGCGCACATTCCTATGCAATTTGGCAGGTGATATTGCAAGATGCTTTGCTGTACTTCTTTGCAAATTCCAAAGAGTAGATAAAAAAATCCTGCATTTGCAGGATTTTTTTAATTTAGTTTTATTTAGTTTGAATATCATTCCAGCGGTTTAAACGTTTAAATGTGCCCAGGTCATTAAAACGTACGCCCACTTCTTTCATCACTTTATGCGCCGTTTTCGAGGTCATTTGACGAATATAAAAAGGCTCTTTAACGACAAAGTGATGAATCGCATGCGTGGCCCCAAAATTGCAGCAAAACAACTGAAATGGCATCATCCACCAAGGCGTCAGTACTTGTGTTTGCTTGATGACATCCCTCGGATCAATATCGCCATAATAATGCATATTCGAGCTGACAAATTGCAGGCTAAATGAACGGATAAAATTGGGAATCAGCCAGATGACTGCAATAAAATTAATGATTGGCATTGCTTCGATTACGACTTGCGACCAGCGCATCTCATAGCCAAATAAAGGCACGATTGCATTTGAAACATGGAACACGACAAATAAATAAAATAAGCCATAATAAAGAATGCTTAATGGCACAAAGCCCAATAGCTGGGAAATCATGGCAATTTTACGTTCTTTTTCAGGCTGTTTTTCCAGAAAAAGATGGATCATTTTAAACATCTGAAAAGGACGCAGATAAACCGACATCAATTGATCACTGATGATCAAAATCCGGCGAATTCCCCAGGGCATACCATTGCTGATTCCACGTTCTTCCAGATCATGTTCAGTTCCAGAATATTTATGATGATGCAGGTGTAAACGACGACGTGCCCACGGACTAATGGTATTTGGACGCGCCAACCACACCAAAGCCAGCATCAAGTGATGTGCCCAGGGCGTTTTTTTGAAATACATATAATGAATTAAGTCATGCTCTAATTCATGCGTTAATGAAGCAAAAATTGCAATTAAAGGAATCGTCAGCCATACAGAAAGATAGCCATAGGCATAGGCCAATGCGCATAAAACCATACCGACCCAGGCAAAACCGAGAATACTGGCACCAATAAAATTTTGATGTTTCAATATTGGATAACGGTTACGTAAATCTTCACCTGCCTGTGTCACCACAGTTCTAACTTTGGAGATACGCTGCTGGTCTGTCATCTCTGAAGATGTAGACATATAGAGAACCTTTAATTTCTGGACAGTTGCACATTAAAGGAAATTAAAAAAAAGAGAAGTGATCTTTTGACTGTCCGAGCGAGTATGTCCAAGTTTTGGACAATTTTGGCACTTTTTCTAAGATGAATAAAAATACAGGGAGGTCATGCGTAATTTTTTATGAGATTCAGTCTCTAAAAAATCTGTTTTTTAACAGCAATTTATCTCTATATTAATTAAACTTGGTTTGCCTTGAAATAATAAATATTTCATTATTAAAAGCTTATCAAACTACCTGATCCTGATTAATCGAATTAACGAGCTTTGTTTTCTTTACACAGGATATTGCATGTATTTGGCACATTTTTATCTGCAACTTTGCTGACGCCAGCATTAGCGTTGACTTTGCAAAGCAATTTTTTCAAGTGAAATTACCAGCAAAAAAAGTTCTGAAGTTCTAGAAAAGTAAAAAGCCCCTTATGGAGCTTTTAGATTTTAAACCTTAGCCTAATTTATTCACCAATTTCAGCGGCAATATTTTCATCGCCAGACCCAATGGCAGCCATGGCCATTTTGGCACATAAGCCTTTACTGGCGCTTTTTCAATTTCAGCAGCAAGTAAACGCGATCCGGTTTTTTCATCCACTTCAAATGGCAGTTTCTTGGCGCCTTCATTAAGTTCGGTACGAATATAGCCCGGGAAAATTGTGGTGACTTTGATTGGCGTATCAATCAGTTCGGCACGAATCCCTTCGGCCAGATGTGCAACACCTGCTTTACTTGCACCATAAGCGGTTAAATGTTTAGGCATACCGCGCATGGCACTCATTGAAGAAATCATGACCAGATGGCCTGAATTTTGCGCCCGGAAAATCTCTACTGCTGCTTCACATTGCGCCAAGGCCGAAATAAAATTGGTTTCAACTGTGGCCTTATTAATGGCAAAGTTTCCCTTGCCAATACGACGGCCTTCACCAACTCCGGCATTGACAATCACCCGGTCAATCGTGCCAAAATCTTGTTTAAAAGCACGAAATACGTCAAAGACCTGATCATAATTAGTGACATCTAAAGTTTTAGCAATTACTTGAATGCCGTATTGACTCTCCAACTCTTGTTTAAGTATTTCCAAACGATCCAGGCGACGCGCGCAGATGGCCAGGTTATAGCCTTTCTGAGCAAATTCGCGTGCCATACCTGCACCAATTCCTGAACTTGCACCAGTAATTAAAATTGTTTTTGCCATGTGTTTTACCTTATTCCTTTATTTTTCTAAGCAATCAGATTTGCAATATAGATTTAAATCCAGGTCAATAAATCCGGACGTTGCGCTTTAATATAATGATGTTCATTTAGGCTTAATAGCTGGGGTTGGTTGCCTACCAGACGTAGCGTGGTCATGCTGGTATTGGTAATTGCCCAGTTTAAAGCAAAAGTTTTATTCGGAGACAAACCGAGAATTTTGCCCGCAGCAACCGAAATGACCCCGCCCGACGTAAACACTACAGCATAGCGCGGTTTCTTTTCAGCCAGATCATCACACAAATGCTGCAATGCCGTTTCCACCCGCTGTTTGAAATCCGGCCAGGATTCTTCATATTCATGGTGATAGTCACCGCCAGTCCAGCGCTCAATTGCACCTTCAAAAATTTTACTTAAATAGGCGCGTGGATTGGCATGCTGCGATACATCTTCTTTCAACAGTTCAGGTTGATTAAAGCGTGGCTCATATTGAGCAAAGACTTGTTGATGATTAAATTCGTTCCAGGCTGAATCTGTAACTGGCTCACTTTCAGGAAAACATTCAGCCAAGGCCAATTGCGCCGTTTGTTGATGACGCTGCATGGAGCCTGCCACCACATAAGGTGCTTCTTTTAAAATTTCATCAAAATAGCGACCCAATAATTTGGCTTGTAATTCACCATTTGGAGAAAGTTTGTCATAGCTTTCTGCACCGAAAGACGCCTGTCCATGGCGGATTAAATAAATCGTCGTCATTTCGGCATCAACTCCTTAAATTTGGTCATATATTTCTGTGCAATATCATTGGCCTCAATTTTCTGGCGGCCAATCAGTTTTAAGGCACGAATATGCAAGGCATGAATCACAATCCAGAAATCTTTAAATGCTGGATTATTGGTCTGTTTATGATAATAGCGATAATAAATTTGCTGCGCGATCACCGCTAAACGGAAAACTCCAAAGACTTCATAGAAGGTCCAGTTTTCAGGGGTTAATCCGGTTTTTTCCAGATAATAATCCACCACTTCTTTACGGCTAAACATGCCTTTTAAGTTGGTGGGTTGACGACGTGTGGCTTTAAAAATTGCATTATCCGTATCTTCAACCCAGTAAGCCAAAGCTGAACCCAGATCCATCAATGGATCACCGAGTGTCGCCATTTCCCAATCCAGAACGCCAATGACTTGAGTCGGATCGTTTGGATCTAAAATGACATTATCAAAACGCCAGTCATTGTGAATCAGACAGGTTTTAGCATCCACTGGGGTATTGTCTTTAAGCCACTGACGGACATATCTGAAAGATGGCACATTCAAGGTCTTGGCTTTGGCATAACGTGCATCCCAACCATCTACCTGACGATAACAATAGCCCTCGCCTTTGCCTAATTTCTCCAGTTCAGTACCCACATAAGGCACCTGATGCAACTCAATCAGCTTATCAATGACGTTAATACACAGTTCACGTACCTGAGCTTCATTAAAATTCAGTTCTCTGGGTAAATTGGCGCGTGGAATAATGCCTTCAATGCGTTTCATCACATAGAAGTCGCAGCCAATCACGGATTCATCCTGACAAAGTGCCACCATTTCTGGTAATACCGGATAAAACTCGGAAAGTGCGTGCTGAACCTTAAATTCACGGGCCATGTCGTGGGCAGATTTGGCTTTGGTACCTTTGGGTGGACGACGCAGGATTAAATCGGCATTGTCATATTTCAGACGATAAGTCCAGTTCGATGCGCCACCCGAATATTGAGTAACTTCGACCGGACCTTCAAGTTGAACTCCCTGCCCAATCAGCCAGTTTCCTACAGCCTGAACATCCAGTTCCTCACCTGCACGAACCGATCCACCGACATCAATAACTGCCATAATTTTTCCTTCAATTCTTTTTCAAATGTCTTCAAACTTTATATCGTGTTTAAGCTTATTTTTTATGGCGTGTACTGTAACCACGTTTAGCCAGTTCCAGTTTTGCGATCATACCTTTATGCACTTCATCTGGTCCATCCGCCAAACGTAGGGCACGTGCCTGAGCAAAGAATCCGGTGAGTGGCGTATCACGGGAGACACCAGCACCACCGTGAATTTGTATGGCCATGTCTACTACTTTTTCTAATACACTTGGCGCAACCACTTTAATGGCCGAGATTTCAGTCAAAGCCGCCATATTCCCTAAAGTATCCATTTTATAGGCTGCATACAAGGTTAAAAGACGTGCCTGATCAATCGCGACCCGTGCTTCAGCAACACGTTCCAGATTACCACCCAGTTTTAAAATTTCTTTACCAAAGGCAGTCCGGCTCATACCGCGGTCAATCATCAGCTCCAAAGATTTTTCCGCAGCACCGATACAACGCATACAGTGGTGAATACGGCCTGGCCCGAGACGACCTTGAGCAATTTCAAAGCCTTGACCGGCACCACCAATAAAACTGGCAACTGGAACGCGGACATTTTCAAAACTGACTTCACCATGACCATGCGGTGCATCATAGTCGCCAAATACCGATAACATTCTTTCGATTTTCACACCCGCCGTATCGACAGGAACCAGAACCATGGAATGCTGATGATGACGGTCTTTGCTTTCATCTGGCGTATGCGCCATAAAAATAATGACTTTGGCATTAGGATCGCCCAGACCTGATGACCACCATTTACGGCCATTCAGAACAATTTCATCGCCTTCGATGACCGCCGTTGCTTGCATATTGGTCGCGTCACTAGAAGCCACCGCCGGTTCAGTCATACAAAATACAGAACGGATTTTTCCTTCAAGTAATGGCAGAAGCCATTGCTGTTTCTGTTCTTCAGAGCCATAACGCCAGAGGACTTCCATATTGCCGCTGTCTGGCGCATTACAGTTAAATACGGTCGGTGCAATCAGGCTACGGCCCGAAAGCTCGGCAATATGAGCATATTCATTGACTGATAAACCTTGGCCCAGTTCAGGACATGGCAGAAACATATTCCACAGCCCTGCTGCTTTGGCTTTGGCTTTTAAAGTTTCCAGTTCAGTCGGCCATTGCCATTTGGTCCAGTCACTGCCTTGATTTAACTCATGCACTTGCTGCCAAAAATCGGCTTCAACGGCGTCGATTTCATCTTTAATAAATTTTTTAGTCCGTTCAACATAGTCTTGTGCGCGTGCGGATAACTCAAACATGGCTATTTCCCTCTGGATATTTTGTATTCTGCTTTACAAGACCTTAACTTAAAAACTATTATGAATAAAATGATTTTAATCCATAGTTCATCATGCATAGCATTCATAATAAAACACTGATGGATATGAGTGTTTTCCATCGTATAGATATCAATTTATATCCACTTTTTGTCGCTATTTTTGAACAGAACAGTATTTCTAAAGCAGCACAGCGATTATGTATCACCCAATCTGCTGCTAGTCACGCTTTGCAGCGGCTCAGAAATCAGTTGCAGGATGATCTGTTCGTACGTTTTGGTGCAAAAATGCAACCCACGCCGTTTGCTGAACAGATTTATCCCGCCATTAAAAATGCCCTGATGACGATTCAAAGTATTTCTATTCAGCATCAACAATTTCAACCAAATATGGTGCAAAGTTTAAAAATTGCCGTACATGATGAAATTGAACCAATGATTTTTCCAAAGTTGGTGGCACATTTTCAGAAAATGAATCTGGATATTCAGTTTAGTAGCATCAAGCTGGATCGTAAAAATATCAGTGCTGACCTGGCGGCGCAGCAGGTCGATTTTGTCATGGATCTTGAGCAAAAACTGGGAGATAAAATTCAGTTTGAACCCTTAGTACAAGATGAATTTGTCGTCTGTACGCAGCAAAATAAAATTTCAGAACAATCCTATCTTTCCTCCCCACATATAGGCGTATCATCTCGCCGTACAGGTATCTTAATTGAAGATCTGTATTTGAGCCGTAAGCAGCTTTCAAGACAGATTTTTTTACGCTGTCAGCATTATTCAACTGCGTTGCAAATTTTGGAGCAATATCCCCAAGCGATGTTGACTATGCCACGCAATATCTTAGAACATTTACAGATAGCCAAAATTCTGAATTTTTTTGAAGTGCCTGTGCAACTGCCTAAGATTAATATGGGAATGTATTGGCACAAAGATTTACAGGAAAATAAGAGACATCAATTTTTGCGAAGCGAAATTAATAACATTTTTACTTAGGCTATTTTAAGTAGATATGAATTTTGCTTAGGCTATTCTAATGGTTGGTATTGTAGCCTGAAATGTCAGGCTCAACCTAAATTGCTTAGGCTATTTATAAATACAAAATGAAACACTGACTGTTTAGCTTTTGAACTCTAGTGCTTGGGGCTTTCCTCTACAATCATGCATCTGCTTGCTGTTGTTCTTCTACAGCTTCTTTTGATGATCTGGATTTTAGCTTGTTGCCTCTTTCTCCCACCTGGCAAATTGTGCTGGGTTTATTTGCCTTATGCTTTTCCTATTATTTGCTGCACAAACTCACCATTTACCTCAAGGATATATTTCGTCCCTTTAAAAAAGGACAGAAATACTGGTGTCGTGTTAAGGCGGTTAGCGATGGGGATACCCTCACCTGCTACCGTTTCAATATTAGACGTTCTGAAACCAGACTACGTTTTGCCTATGTGGATGCGCCAGAATCCAGCCAAAGCTATGGCAAAGAGTCACAGCGTCTAGTTAAAAGCATGGTGAAAAACAAAATAGTTCGCGTGAAAATTACAGATATTGACCGTTATGGTCGCTGCGTCGGCGTCGTTTACCGCTATCGTAAAAATATCAATGAAGAAATCGTGAAACGCGGCGCAGCATGGGTCTACGAAGATTATATTAAAGATAAAAACCATTTACGCTATATGCTGGACTTGCAAAACAAAGCCAAAAAACAGAAAAAAGGACTCTGGAAAAGTAGCCGACCTGTACGCCCAAGTGTGTATCGAAAACAGGTAAAATCCTAATCTTTGCTGATTTCTCTTCGCTATTAAAAAGTGATCCGGCTCGCCAGATCACTTTTTAATTTTTAAATTAATACGCCAGATGGACAAAAAACCTGAATGCGCCTGCAATTAAAGCCAGAGTAACGAAGCCTAAAATCCATAGGCCCACAAACCATAATATCTGCTTCCCTTTCATTGTTGCTCCTTAATGATAGCCATCATCCCCGACCCGCACTTTATGGCGGAATACCCAGTACGACACGCCGGTATAAATCAGAATGATTGGAATAAGTAATAAAGCACCAATTAAGGTAAATAATTGACTACTTTCTGGCGCTGCCGCCTCCCAGATGGTCACTGACGGTGGAATGATATAAGGCCAGAGACTGATCAGAAATCCGGTATAGGCCAGAAAAACCAGCACCAGCATGTACATGAATGGGCTAAGTTCCTTACGTTGTTTGCAGGCACGTAAAGCCAGCCAGGTAAATAACAGGACTAAGATCGGCACGGGCATGAGATACATAAATTGTGGCTGACTAAACCAGCGTTCCGCAATCTGCGGATGAGTCAGCGGCGTATAAATACTGACAGCGCCCAGGATAATCAATAAGGCGATAATCATTTTTGGCATCAGCTGATACATACGGTCTTGTAACTGATCGGCCGTTCTAAAAATCAGCCAGCCACAGCCTAAGGCAGCATACAGCACCATGACACTCAGACCGGTAAACAGGCTAAATGGTGTCAACCAGTCCAGCCCGCCGCCCGCATAAATGCCATTTCGGGTTTCAATTCCCTGAATATAAGCGCCTAAAATCACCCCTTGCAGGAAGCTGGTCAGCGCAGAACCACCAATAAAGGCTTTGTCCCACCAATGTTTACTGCGATTGGCCTTAAAACGGAATTCAAAAGCAACACCACGGAAGATCAGCGCAATCACCATCAGGATGATCGGCATATACAGTGCAGATAATACGGTGGAATAGACCAGCGGAAATGCTGCAAATAAACCTGCGCCACCCAATACCATCCAGGTTTCATTGCCATCCCAGACAGGCGCAACAGTATTCATCATCACATCACGGTCATCCTGATGCGGAAAAAACGGAAATAGAATGCCAATGCCCAGATCAAAACCATCCAGAATGACATAGATCAGGACACCAACGGCGATGATCACCACCCAAATCAATGACAAATCAATCATTTTTTATTCTCCTGATCTGCATTATCGGCCCCATCCTCAATACTCTCGCGAATACTGCTCAATGGCCGGCGAGATGCCTGAATCACATCACTATCAATTTCATGTGGGGGTGTAGAATGAATAAATTCCGGGCCTTTGTGCATGAGTCGTAACATATAATAAATACCGGCGCCAAAGACCACACAGTAGACCACGACAAAGATAATCAGGGTCAAGCCTACCTGCTCTGCCGATACCGGCGATAGGGCGTCTTTGGTACGCATGATGCCATACACCACCCAGGGTTGACGGCCAACCTCCGTCGTAAACCACCCCGCCAGCATGGCAATAAAACCGGAAGGCCCCATAATCAGGGCAAACCGATGTAATCCTCGGGATTCATAAAAGCGGCCTTTTTTACGTGACCATGCTCCCCAGATTGCCAGCAGTAGCATCAACATTCCTAGCCCGACCATGATCCGAAAACTCCAGAACACGATTGCCGAATTAGGACGGTCTTCAGGTGCAAAATCCTTTAAGCCGGTGACAGTACCGTCCATGGAATGTGTCAGGATCAAGCTGCCCAGATTAGGAATGGCGATGGCATATTTGGTTTCCTCAGCCTGCATATCTGGCAGTCCAAACAGATATAAAGGCATGCCGCCATCATGATTGGTTTCCCAATGACCTTCCATTGCCGCCAGTTTGGCGGGTTGATGTTCAAGCGTATTTAGACCATGTACATCACCCACCAAAACCTGTAGCGGCGCAAGTGCCAGAATCAGCCACATTGCCATGGAAAATGAAGTTTTGACCAAGGCATCACGACGGCCCTGAATAAGATGCCAGGCTGCTGTGGCTGCCACCAGCAATGCAGAAACCAAAAAGGCAGCAATGGCCATATGCGCCAAACGGTAGGGAAATGACGGGTTAAATACGATGGCGATCCAGTCTTTGGGGACAAACAGACCATTTTCGATGGCAAAGCCTTGCGGCGTTTGCATCCAGCTATTGGAGGATAAAATCCAGAACATCGAGATACAGGTGCCTACCGCGACCATCAAGGTCGAGAAAAAGTGTGCACGTGGCCCCACCCGTCCCCAGCCGAAGAGCATAATTCCCAAAAAGCCCGCTTCCAGAAAAAAGGCGGTAAGAACTTCATAGGCCAGTAATGGGCCAGTCACGCCACCTGCAATCCGGGAGAATTCACTCCAGTTGGTGCCGAACTGATAGCTCATGACCACGCCAGAGACCACGCCCATCCCAAATGCTACAGCGAAGATTTTCACCCAAAACTTAAACAGATCCCGATAAATCGGGTCTTGGGTTTTGAGCCAGCGCCATTCCAGAATCGCCAAAAAGCTGGCCAATCCGATTGAGATTGCAGGAAAAATAATATGAAAAGAGACAGTAAAGGCGAATTGTATTCGCGCTAACTCTAATGCGGTTAAACCCAGGGTCATACATTTCACCTATATATAATTATTTGTAGGAGCCTTGCTTAGATTTATTAGTGAAGTGTTTTTTCTTGGTCTTAGCTTAGGCTTAATTTGGCTTGGCAATATGTAGACTTTTGTCGGTTATTTTTTACTCAAGTTAACAATGTGTAAGCGCTATTTAATTAAATATGCAAGTGAATATTTAATTGAACGGTGACCACTTGTGTAATCCCCCAAATAGGCGTAAATTGGCTCTAAATTAGTTAGCCAGGTTAACTATATGCCTTCTGCCTCTCTTCCATTTCGCGCCTTGTTATTACGTTGTGCACGGTTACTCAGTGATGAAATAAATACGATTTTATTATCTTCACAGTTAAATTATTCCTTATGGCAAGTGCTGTATGTGATTCAGACGCATCAGCAATGTACCCTGATGGATATTTCTCATTATTTGAACGTATCTAAACCCAGCATCAGTAAACGTATCCAGAATTTAGTGGAACTCGGTCTAATTAGCCAACTCGAAACTGCAGACAAGCGTCAGAAGCTATTCACACTGAGTGAGCAAGGAGTCGAGACTTTTGCCCTGGGTTCCACACAGATTGAGGCATTTGAAAAGCAGTTGCTTGAGCAAATTGCCTCAGATGATATTGAAAGTAGTAAAAATATCTTGATGCAGATCATTCAGCAGTTACAACCCGCTTCGCAGGATCGACTTTAATGAGCCAAGAACAAACGCCTTTATGGACTCCCAATTTTATTTTGATCAGTCTGGTGAATTTCCAGTTGGTGCTGGTGTTTTATTTGCTGGTGATTGTGATTGTCGGCTACTCGGTAGCAGAATTAGGTGCAACCACGGCACAGGCAGGGCTGGTTTCTGGCTTGTTTATTGTCGGTACCTTATTCGGCCGTCTTATTATCGGGAAACTGCTAAACCGTTTGGGCCTAAAAATTACGCTTGTGGCCGGTCTGACAGGTTTTCTGCTTTTTTCTGGCCTCTATCTGATTCCGGCCAAGCTGGAAATTTTACTGGGCATCCGTCTGATGCACGGTTTTATGATGGGTGTGGCCTCAACGGTATTAGGCACCGTGATTGCCCAGACCATTCCTGCGACTCGACGTGGTGAAGGCATTGGTTATTTTAGTATGAGCAGCACACTTGGCACAGCGATTGGCCCCTTCTTAGGCATCTGGCTAATGTCAAATTTTAACTATCAGGTGATTTTTGTTTTTACCAGTGTAGTCGCACTCAGCTGCCTGATTTGCAGCCTGTTTATTCAGCCGCCACAGATTAAAATAACGAATCCAGTCAATCATATAGAAAATCAATCATCTAGCAGACTGGCGCAATATATTGAACCCAAGGCTTTGCCGATTTCGATGATTGTTCTGATTGTGGCAACCTGCTATTCCGGCGTCTTATCTTTTATTCATTTCTATGCCAAAGAGATTAATTTAGTCGAAACGGCTTCTTTTTTCTTTCTGATGTATGCCATTGCGATTTTGCTTTCACGTCCATTTACCGGCCCGCTAATGGATCGTAAAGGTGAAAACATCATCATCTATCCGGCCATTGTGATTATGGCCTTAGGAATTTTATTACTCAGTCAGGCCCATAATGCTACGATGTTATTGGCCAGCGCCGCACTGCTTGGTTTTGGCTTTGGTAATCTCCAGTCCGTCTGTCAGACCATTGCGGTAAAAAGTACCAGTTTGCAGCGTATGGGGCTGGCGACTTCAACCTTCTTTATTGCGCTAGATGCAGGTTTGGGTTTTGGACCTTATTTCCTCGGCATGCTTCTGGATCAGATCGGTTATCGTCAGCTTTACCTGTACTCTGCTGTACTGACCATCAGCTGTCTGATCTGGTATTACCTGTTGCATGGCCGTAAAGCGGGGGAAATACAACCTTCTTATTAAACACTTCTAAAAGCGACGGCTAAAGCGGCGCCGATATTCCAACGGCGTCAAGCCAGTTTTTCTATGAAATAAACGGCGAAATGAACTTGGGTCCTGATAACCAATATTTTGCATGATCACATCCACCGCCTGATCGGTTTCTTCCAGACGTTTGCGTGCAGCTTCAATCCGGATCGCTTGCAGATACTGATTGGGCGGTATGTCTAAGGCTTGTTTAAAGCGTCGAATCAGGGTTCGGCCGGTCACATTAAACTGCTCTGCCAGCTCGTTCAAACTAAAATCTTCATGAAAATGCTGCTCTAGCCAGTTCTGGATTTTTTGTACCAGTTCATCATGGTGCGGCTGGCCAATATTCAGCAATGAATAAGACAACTGGCTATCTCGGCGGTAATCAATCACAAAAGATTTGGCCGATTGCATGGCCACCTCAAAGCCATAAAAGCGTTCAATCAGATGTAAGCCTAGGTCGAACCAGGCCAGGCCTCCACCCGCACAATAGATATTCTGGTCGCGGCTAATCATCAGATCGGCATTCAATTTGACCTGCGGATAATGCTTCCGGAAAATATCTTGAAAGCCCCAATGCGTCGTTGCCACGCGATTATCTAAAATACCGGCTTCTGCCAGAAAAAAATTCCCGGTGCAGTTTCCGGCAATTAAAGTCGCATCTGCATGTGCAGATTTTAAAAAATGAATCAGTTCTGGATTCTGTTGCAATACATCCTGAATCGGTGCAGCGATGGTGGGCACCACCACAATATCTGCGGTTTGAATCTCTTGATAGGAACAATGTACCTGTAATTCCAGACCATTAATACAACGAATCGGGTGTCCATCTGGACTGGCGATACTGACCTTAAACAGGCGTTGTACATCCTGCTGCTGAATCCGGTTCCAGCTTACGCCAGCCATGGCAAATAAATCGACCACGCCCGTAATAGCTGAAGCCAGAGCCCCATCAAAGCCTAAAATCACCACCTGTTGCATATTTTTCTATTTGTCACTTTTCACCCGATTCATGTCATTATTGACAATCCTCCTCAATAAAAGCAACTGCTAGTCTTGATGCTATCTCAAGGATTGCACACTCAGGATAGTACCGTGACCCAACTGATTAATGATAAAGATCTTCATTTCCAGCTTTATGACGTATTCAAACTTGAAGCGCTGACTGAACTGCAACGCTATCAGGATCATGATAAAAATACCTTCGACAGCATTCTGGAAACGGCAAAAGGTATCGCGACTGATTATTTTGCGCCGCATAATGCCAAAGCTGATCAGCATGAACCGAACTTTGATGGCAAACAGGTCAAAACCATTGATGAAGTGAAGACAGCCTGGCAGCAGTTTGCCGATGCCGGCCTGCTTTGCGCCCAGCATGATTATGCAGATGGTGGCATGCAACTGCCCACTTTGGTGAATATGGCCTGCAATGCTTATTTCATGTCAGCCAATCCGTCCACCGTGGCTTATTCTTTTCTAACAGCCGCTGCGGCGAACCTGATACAGGCTTTTGCCTCCCCAGAACAAAAGCAAATATTCCTACCGCATATGTTGAGTGGCCGCTTTGCCGGCACCATGGCCATGACCGAGCCGAATGTAGGTTCCTCTTTGGGCGATCTGACCACTAAAGCCATTCCTCAGACAGATGGAATTTATAAAATTAAAGGCCAGAAAATGTTTATTTCGGGTGGCGATCAGGACATTACTGAAAATATTGTGCATCTGGTCTTAGCCCGGATTCAGAATGCACCGCAAGGCGTGAAAGGAATTTCTCTGTTTATCGTACCAAAATTCAAAACCAACGAGGATGGTTCACTCGGTGAAGCTAATGATGTACAGCTGGCTGGCTTACTGCACAAAATGGGCTATCGAGGTACCACATCCACAGTTTTAAGCTTTGGAGAAAATGACAATTGCTTAGGCTATTTAATTGGAGAACCAGGACATGGTTTAAAATATATGTTCAAGATGATGAATGAAGCGCGTGTTGGCGTAGGCCTCGGCGCAGCCATGATTGGCTATCGTGGCTATCTGGAATCTCTGGATTATGCTAAAAACCGTCCGCAAGGCCGGCCAGTTCATGAAAAAATACCTGATTCCAAAGCAGTGAATATCATTGAACATACCGATGTCAAACGCATGCTGCTGGCGCAAAAGTCGTATGTAGAAGGTGCGCTGGCGCTGTGTCTATTTGCAGCGCGGCTGATTGATGAGCATCAGGCAGCTCAGGATGAAGATAGTGCCATTCTGCTGGATCTGATCACACCGGTGGTGAAATCCTTCCCTTCCGCCTATGGTCCGAAAGCCAATGATCTGGCCATTCAAGTCTTGGGCGGCGCGGGTTATACCCGTGAATATCCGGTGGAGCAATGTTACCGTGATAACCGGCTCAATCCGATTCATGAAGGAACTTACGGCATTCAATCTCTGGATCTGCTGGGACGTAAACTCTGGCAGCATAATGGCAAAGGGCTAAATCTGCTCATGCAGCGCATCCAGAAAACCTTGTCAGAGATTCATGAACCTAAGATAGTGGAACTGGCAGAGATCTATAAACAGCATCTTGTCACTGTACAAGAAACTACTCAGGTTTTAGGTCAGGCCCTACATCAAGGCAAAGTCAGTGAAGCTTTGGCCAACTCAGGCCTGTATCTGGATATGATGGGTAAGACCATCCTGTCCTGGCTCTGGCTGGAAATGGCGAATCAGGCTCAACTCAAGTTTGGCACATCTTCGCAGGCAGAAGATCAGACTTTTCTGGCAGGGAAAATTCAGGCAGCTCAATATTTTATTCGCTGGGAACTCCCGGAAGTTGAACATCAAGCCAAATTACTGATGAATCTGGATGATACTTGCCTGAATATGCAAGCCGACTGGTTCTAGGCAGAATTCATCAAAAAATGCGCCTTTATCGGCGCATTTTTATTTTGTAATTCATTAAGCTGCAGAGTCTTTTACACCAAATTTTTTAAACAGTTTGGCACGCTTGGAAGGCAAGATATTGGCCTTGCTTAAATCGCCCTGATAATGCTGATATACCCGCTGATTCATGATTTTGTACCATAAAGGTGGAATCAAGGCTGGAATCAACATAGTTGCATAACCGCTGGGTAATTCTGGCGCTTCATCAAAATGCCGCAACGCCTGAAATGGACGGCTTGGGAAAGCATGATGATCAGAATGGCGCTGTAACTGATACAAAAACAGATTGGTCACGATATTATTATTGTTCCAGCTATGTTCCGGTAAGGTTCGCTCATAACTGCCATCCGCTTTCTGTCCGCGTTTTAGTCCGTAGTGCTCGATATAATTCACAATCTCAAACAGGCTGACGCCATAAAATGCCTGTGTCAGTGTATAAGGAATAATTTTCTTGCCGTACGCCTGCAGCATCAATGCATGATAGCCGGCACTCATGGCCCAGCCATGAAACAGTTCATTTTCCTGATTAAAGAATTTCAGTCCTTTACGCTCGAGCCGTCTTTTTTCAATCTGGATTGCAGATTTTAATCCGCCTATTACTGTACGTGGCCAGAAGCGGTAAAAAGACTCACCCATTTTCGAAGATGCCGGATCTTCTGGTGTCGCCACCCGTTTATGGTGTCCATAAGGATGTTCAATCCGAAAATGGTTATAACCCAAAGGCATCAGGCTGGCATGAGACCAGTAATGGTCTTTTTTCTGGGGACGATGGCTGAGTTCATGTGCGGTATTCACCCCCACACCATTAATCGCCCCCATAGAAACTCCAAGCAGTATCTGATCCAGCAAAGACACATTTGGCCGGCTTACGACATAGCCGGCAAAGGCATTGGCTGCCATTTGCAAGGGAATAAATGCTTTTACAATGCGGTCATAATAAGGATCGTTAACCAGTGCCTTGATCTGCTCATCATTTGGATTATTGGCATCATCGCCAATCAGTGCGTCCAATGTCGGAATGATTACATGCAGTAATAAAGGCCCGCCCATCGCAAAGATTTTTTGAGTGGCTTTGGGACCAAAATGATAACCAGCCAGAATTCCCATTCCGATCACAGGCAGACCTGGGCTGAGCAACCAGCCAAAACGTTTTTTATCCAGCTTTACACCTTTTGGTGCGTACGCTTCCTGCGTAAACTGCGCTTTCTGGATTTGTGCAGGGGCATTCATTGCGACCTTCCTTTTTTATGTTACTCTGCACTTATAGTTGAATATTTCAGCAGTAGCGAACAGTATTCAACGTCCAGAAAAGCTATGTCAGCGTCTTTGGCACATGCTGCCAAATTCTGGCCTAAAATCACAAAGTTAAAAAATTTATTGTCAATTAAATGAAATAAAACAGAAGAATAGAGCTAGGCATGGATGCTTTAAGTAAAATTTTTGATGATATTCATCTGGAAAAATCGGAATATCTTTATCTAAATGTGTTTCATCCGGGCGGCTTTGACTATCAGCATGAGCCTTTTATGCTGGCCTATATCCTGTTACAGGGACAGGCGCAATTAAAGTTCATGAATGGTGATCGGCTGGAGCTGCAACAAGGTGATCTGGTGCTATTACCCGCAGGTTCTGCCCATCATGTTTCCTGCCCAGACAATGCCGATTTTTCTGAGCACCATGCGATTAATCCTTATTTTCAGAGCAATGCACAGCAATGTGTTGATCTCAATCGGGAAAATTCGGCGGAGCATAGTTTCATACTGGCTATTCGTTCCAGCCTGGATATGCAGATGGCAAAGCCTCTGCTAAGTGCCTTACCTAAATACCTGCATATTCAGCATATTCTGGGCGACACCGCACCGGAATGGTTACAGGTCGGTTTGCAGTTTCTGGCGCTGGAAACCCAGCAGATGCGGCCGGGACGTGACAAGATTCTGGATCATCTGGTCAGTATTTTACTGATCGAATGTGTGCGAGATTATATTTTAAATCTGGAAAATTCCTCGAGCTGGCTGAATGCGCTCTCGCATCCGGAACTATCCAATGCACTCGCTGCAATTCATGGCAAACCTGAGCAGTTCTGGACCGTAGAAAGTCTGGCTGAGCAATGTCATATGTCACGTTCCAAATTTGCCCAGCTCTTTACCCAGATTGTCGGTGAGCCGCCACTGGCTTATTTGCAACAGCATCGCCTTCGGCTGGCGGCACAATATTTGCGAAATAGCGGATTTAGCATTCAGCAGATCGCACATGGCGTTGGTTATTCATCCGAGACGGCCTTCAGTCAAAGTTTTAAAAAACAGTTTGAACAGACGCCCACCCAGTACCGGCTGAATTGTCAGAACAATAATGTCAAATTACTGGATTAGCGCGAGCACGGCTTTGACCGGGTCTTCGCTATTACCAGACAATAGCTGCTTATGCATGGTGATATGCTGCATCACCTGAATTTGTGCAGTTTCAATATTCATTAGTTTTTCAATTTCAGCCGCCAGCTTTTCAGGCGTAGCATCGGCTTGAATCAGCTCCTGAATGACTTTTTTGCCGGCAATGATATTTGGTAGCGAATAATAAGGAATTTTGATGAGAAATTTCACCACATGATAAGTCAACCAATTCAGCTTATAGAAAGTCACCATCGGACGATGTAATAACATCGCTTCCAATGTCGCAGTACCTGACGCCAGCGCAATAATATTGGATGCATTCATGACCTGACGGCCGATTTTTGACTCGGTACCGCTGTTTTCCATTAAGCGGATTTGAATCTTTAGACTTTCAGGATAAGTCACCAGCAAGCGTTCTATCTGTTGCTTGCGCGCCTCATTAATTGCCGGAATCAGGAAAGTATAGTCCGGATATTTCTGATGCAGAATCTTGGCTGCATCCAGAACCAAAGGCCCCAAACGTTCAATCTCACCGCGGCGACTTCCCGGTAATAGTGCAATATGCTTCTGATTCGGATCAAGATTCAGTTCTTGTTTAGCATCGATAATCGGATTTTCAAGCGGCAACTGACTGGCCAGAGGATGACCCACAAAAGCGGCTGGCACATCCCATTTTTTAAAGAAGGTTTTTTCGAATGGGAATAAACACAGCACAAGATCAATGTTGGCCTTAATACCATGCACACGTCCCTGACGCCATGCCCAGACGGAAGGACTGACATATTGCACGGTCTTCATCGGCAACTGTTTTTGTTTAATGGTTTTCGACAGGCGCAGGTTAAAATCAGGTGCATCTATACCAATAAAAATATCGACAGGGTTTTTAGTCCAAGTTTCGACCAGCCCATCACGTACAGCAAAGAGTTTTTTAATATCCTTGAGAACTTCAACAATGCCCATCACCGATAAAACATCCATCGGATAATAGCTTTTAAAGCCTTCTGCGATCATTTGTGGACCACCGATGCCTTCAAATTCGGCATCAATCCCTTGCTCACGAAAACGGCGAATCAACTTTGCGCCAAGCGTATCTCCAGAGACCTCACCGACCACGATTCCAATTTTTAGTTTTCGATTTAGCAAGTGAGTTCCCTCTCAGATCCGTATTGAACTGTATTTAATCGTAATTCTAACATAAAGCTGGGTTTATGCCTGAATAAGCAGTGAGCATCTTATATTTTAAGAAAGGTATGCTTTAGAATTACTTAGCCTACTCTTAATCTTCCCTGATGATTTTTTCTATTGAAGTGGTTTTCCTGATTCATCTTCATTTTCAGGCAGATCAAAGTGTCCTTTAAAATAAGTGACCGGTCTTTCACGTTATTTTCTATAGCGAGGATGAACATGAAACTTCATTTAATTTTAAGCCCAGTGCTTTATCTTTTTTATGCATAAGTAAATCAATAATCAAGACAACGACTTATATCCAAAAGTCATAAGATATCCACGTTTTTTGATTTTGGCATATATGCATGTTTGGTCCGATTGAGTTTATTTTAGCAGGTGTGTTGGTAGGTTTTTGTGTTGGAGTAACCGGTGTCGGTGGTGGCTCATTGATGACACCCATTCTGATCAGCCTATTCCGGATTGAACCCCACATTGCAATTGGTACGGATCTGCTCTATGCCGCGATTTCAAAATTCTGCGGTTCTTTTGTGCATGCCAAAAAAATGAATATTGTCTGGCCAATTGTGATCTGGCTGGCAGTAGGCAGTATTCCAGCATCTTTTGCCACGCATTGGGTACTCGACAACTATTTAAGCCAATCGACACATTACAAGGCCGTCCTGACCATGGTATTGGGCTTTATGCTGACCATTACCGGCTTGTCTATTCTGTTTCGCACCCAGATCGAAAATCTTTTCAACAAATACCGAAAACAAGAACTGCCAGATATGACGCAGGATCTGGAAAAAGTAAAACTGCAAGCCAAGGAAAAGCGCATCGCCATCATGATTATGGGCGTTATCTTGGGTGTTTTTGTCACCTTATCTTCAGTCGGTGCAGGTGCATTTGGCATCATGGCTTTAGTGGTGATGTTTCCGAATCTGCCGATGATTCGTATCATTGGCTCAGACGTGGTGCATGCGGTGTTACTGACGCTGGTTGCAGGCTTGGGGCATATGTCATCAGGCAATGTCGATTTCATGCTGCTCATGTGGTTATTGGTGGGTTCTATTCCAGCGATTATTGTCGGCACTTTACTCAGTTCACGGATGCCAGAAAAACTGATTCGCAAAATTTTAGGCATTACCTTATTTGGGCTCGGCCTGAATTTCATGCTTAACCCTGTAAAATCAAAACCGGCTCAACCTGCCGAAACAGCGATGGTCGTCATGAGCCAGAATTCCCAGTCCGTTTAATTTAACTATGCGATTCATCACTTTTTTTTCAAAGAAGTATTCATCTTTTTTATAACAAAGTGACGCATCATTCATGTTATATTCGGGCTATTAAACAACCTTTTGTATGATCGAACCAGTGACGGCAATGAATACACAACAGTCAAATCCCATTTCAGCATCAGATATTGATGACGTGAATATCCACAGCATGATTCCTTTGGTAACCCCTGCTGAGCTTAAAGCAGAATTACCTTTGACTGAAACTGCTTATCAAACCGTACTGCATGGTCGTGAAACGATTCGTAAAATCCTGGATGGTGAAGACAAACGCCTGTTCGTTGTCATCGGCCCCTGTTCTATTCATGATCCTGCGGCTGCACACGAATATGCTGAACGCTTAAAAGCGTTAAGCGAAAAAGTTAAAGACAGCTTATACATCGTGATGCGGGTTTATTTTGAAAAACCACGTACCACAGTGGGCTGGAAAGGCCTGATCAACGATCCGGATATGAACGACTCGTTCAATATCGAAAAAGGTCTGCGTATCGGTCGTAAGCTGTTACTTGAACTGAATGAAATAGGTTTACCATGTGCCACTGAAGCACTTGATCCGAACTCACCGCAGTATTATCAAGACCTGATTTCATGGTCTGCAATTGGTGCACGTACGACTGAAAGCCAGACGCATCGTGAAATGTCTTCAGGTCTGTCTTCACCAGTCGGCTTTAAAAACGGGACGGACGGCGGTTTAACCGTGGCAACCAATGCGATGCAATCGGTCAAACATGGCCATAGCTTCCTGGGTCTAAATGATCAAGGTCAGGTCGCTGTGATCCGTACTTCAGGCAACCCGTATGCCCACGTGGTACTGCGTGGCGGTAATGGCAAGCCTAACTATGATGCCGGCTCGGTCGCAGATGCGGAAGCCGCATTAGCCAAGGCCAAAGTCAGCACCAAAATCATGATTGATGCCAGCCATGCCAACTCAAACAAAGACCCGTACCTGCAACCGCTTGTACTCAAAAATATTTCCGAACAAATTCTTGATGGAAACAAGTCAATTGTTGGTATTATGGTAGAAAGTCATCTTAAAGGCGGTCGTCAGGACATTCCTACGAACCTTTGTGATATGGAGTATGGCCAATCAGTCACTGATGGCTGTATCGACTGGGAAACGACTGAAAAAGTCTTACTCGACATGCATGAGGCATTAAAAGATACTTTAGCTAATCGTTAAATGATCTGACAAACGCCATCGCCAAGATGGCGTTTGCATTTCTGAACAAGGAAATTTTATCTGATGAATGATATTGAAACAGCATTAAGCCAGATTGATAATTTTCAGTTTATACATGACCATTTATTTACATCCGGTCAACCGACAACTGAGCAGCTGCAGCTGATTAAAGAATACGGTGTGTCTACGGTCATCAATGTAGCATTAACAGATAACGACCAATATCTGCCACATGAAGATAAAATTTGCCTTGAGCTGGGCCTGAACTATATCCAGTTACCGATTTCATGGGAAACCCCTTCAGACAATCAATGTTTACTGGTACTCGAGCTGATCAATCACCTGATTAAGGAACAGATGGTCTGGGTACACTGTTCACAAAACTATCATGTCAGCTGTCTGATGTATTTATATCGTCAATACTATATGGACGTGGATCTTCCTACGGCGCATGAACATTTGCATCAAATCTGGGAACCGAATGAAACCTGGACAGGTCTCATGCATGCAGTTGCCCTACAGCTGCAAGGCCGTAAAGCAACCCAGGAACTGGAACGATCCCTGATTAATCCAAATTATTTTGTCTGAGCCTATTTATTATGGCTCAACAGCACGGTTGCCATAGATAAAATACCTTCCTGACGACCGGTAAAACCGAGCTGCTCAGTGGTAGTGGCTTTAATACTGATTTGAGTGACATCGACATTGAGCACATCTGCGATACTTTGACGCATGGCCAGATTGTGTTTCGCCAGTTTTGGACGTTCACAGGCGACGGTAATATCAGCATTGTTCAGCTGATAGCCACGATCCAGAATTAACTGATAAACCTGCTTCAACAATACCCGGCTATCCGCACCTTTAAAATCCGGATCGGTATCCGGAAAATGCTGGCCAATATCTCCAAGTGCCAACGCGCCCAACAATGCATCACAGAGTGCATGCAGAATCACATCACCATCCGAATGTGCTTTCAGACCGTGCGTATGCGGAATTTGAATGCCGGCCAAAGTGACAAACTCACCCTCTTCAAATGCGTGCACATCCAGACCCTGACCAATACGAATTTGTGCGATCACCTTATACATCCTTTAGAAATAGCCCATTGAAATCTTGTACACTTGCTTTCTATTTCGCTATAGTTAGACCAAGCGTAACACAGTGAAAGTATAAGCGATCATGCTACTGAAAACTGATATAAATATGTTGAAAATAATTGGCCTGATGCTCGGCCTGGGGATGATATCTGCGGGTAGTTCAGCGAACCCACTCGACTGTAACAACGACAGCAAAAAAACAGCGGCCATGAATAAAGTCTGCTCAGTAGCGCTGTCCGAAGCTCGGGAAAAACTCGCTGACCAATACTTGACCGCTTTTTTAATTACTGATGCCCCCGTTCGCTTATTGCAAGACACCCAACAGTTATGGGCAAATCGGTTACAGCAATGCAAAACGCTGGACTGTTTTAAACAGCAGTTTGAATGGCGCCTCGATGATTTAAATATCTATATTTCACTGAATCAAAGCCTAACTCAGCATTATATTAAGTTCGAGCAGGGACAAATGACCAAACAGCCTGTGCATATCAAGATTCATCAACTGACTAAAGACCGCATCAAGATTGAAGGTCAGGCCTATCGCAATCCCAATAACCGGGCCGAAACGCAGACTGTTCCATTTTTAGCCTATACCACGCCTGCAGCAAAAGAACAGATCATGGATAATGAAAATGACTGCCGCTATGAGTTTAACTATAGTAAAGCGATTCTAGCCGTCAACACTCAGCAAAAAGGTTGTGAACGTTTTACTGGGGTTTATCGCTTATATGATTGATTCAATTTAAAAAATATTAAAAACTTAACCTTATATAAAATGAGAAATTTGATGTAAAAAATAGCCCGCATGCGGGCCATCAATTTAAGCAGGATAGTATTGAGCAATTTCCTTGCTAATCAGTGCAGCCGTTGCAGCCGACAAGGTCCAGCCCAGATGACCATGGCCGGTATTATAAAATACCCGCTCATGTTTACCACGGCGCACCACAGGCATCATATTTGGCATCATCGGGCGTAAGCCAGCCCAAGGTACGACATGCTCGGTACACAGATCAAAGTTACGATTGCTCCAGTCAATCAGTGGTTGAATCCGGTCTGCACGAATATCCCGGTTATAGCCATTAAACTCGGCGGTTCCTGCGACTCGTAAACGATCCTTACCCAGACGTGACAAGACAATTTTGGCACTTTCATCGAGCAAGCTGACCCATGGTGCATTGTTTTGGCTCTGTTCATCATTCAGCTGCACGGTAATTGAATAACCTTTGACCGGATAAACATTGACTCGTTCCTCTAAAATCTCGGCCAATTGATAACTGCCCACACCCGCACACACCACAATGGCATCTGCATTAATTTCCAGAATGTCATCTGTAGAATGATGTACATTTTCAGTACTGGGTTTGCATTTCACCCGAATATGTTGAGCCTGATGATCGACGGCAAAGACATCTTGGCCAAATTCAAATTTCACGCCTTTTTGCATGCAGGCTTTGGCCAGTCCTGTACTGAATTTATGAATATCTCCGGTCGCATCGCTCTGGCAGTAAAATCCGGCATAGTAATCGCCTGTTAATGCAGGTTCGATCTGCTTGATTTCCGCATTGGAAATGGCATTGCGCTCCAGTCCGCCGCTACACAACAGGTCATTGACCTTGATCGCGACATCGTAATCCGTCTTGTTATGATAAAAATGTAAAATGCCGCGTTTTTCCAGATCAAAATCAATCTGTTCTGTTTGGGCAATTTCATACAAACGTGCTCTGGCCAATAAAGCCAAACGTACAGTCTCTCGGGTATTGGCTTCATAATGTTTGATATTTCCCAAAAATTCCATGAGCCAACTATATTTATGCACACTAAAAGAAGGATTGAGCAAAAGTGGTGCAGTTTTTTGAGACATCCATTTGATACCTTTGAGTACCGTAGCTTTCTGGTTCCATACTTCGGCATTACAGGCTGAAAGCTGGCCGCCATTGGCAAAAGAAGTTTCCATGGCCGGATAGAGATGTCGATCTATCACAGTCACCTGATAGCCTGCCAAAGCAAGCTCATACGCTGTGGTTACCCCAGTAATACCCGCCCCAATCACCACGACATGACACATAGACACCTCCTTGATTATATTGATGTCTTTTCCCATCTGTCATGTGTACCTGAGAGCTTCGGTCGCTGCATTGCACATCAATGCGAGCACCTTCCCCTTCGGTGAGTGATTGAACACTTCTCTCCAGAGTTTTTATCCATTATCACAGTCCTTTTGCCTGAGAGTTTCCTGGGAACTTGCTCCTTCGGCGAACGCAGAAGCATTTCTCTCCTGCAATAATGTTTTATTATCATGAGCAATTTATATACCATTTTATTCAATAAGACAGTTTTTATTTATGTGAGTTCACGTGAATCAATTTGTAATTACTGTTCCGAATTAAACTGAGTTATTGCTGCTGACTGATATTGCCCATCTACCAAATTTTTAGATTTCACTTTTGCTCTATTCAGCGAGATACAACAGATTCTAAACTTTATAAGATTTTAGGATTGATTTGATTTTGGCGCTTAAATAGAACCTTTATTGCTTAGGCTATTTTAATGGTTCAAAGCATAGAGAGTTTAAATTCAGGATTTAGATCTTATATCATCTATTTGAGAATCAAGGAATTTTAAATAATCCAGGAAAGTACCAATATTAAGCTTCCCGCCGCTACGACGGTTTGTACACTAATGATGCTCGCCATTAACTGGCTATCGCCGCCATATACCCGGGTTAACACATAAGACGCTGAGGCGGTAGGTAAGGCAAAGAACAATACCAATACTTGCGTGGTGAATGCATCAATCTGGAAAATTTTACAGACTAAAAATGCAATCAGCGGCATTCCAAACAGGCGACCAAAGGTCATCAGACTGAGTGGCAATACATCTCGCTGAAAGCCCTGAAACTTTAAGGCTGCTCCTACACACATCAGACCGAGTGGCAAACTGCATAGTGCAATCTGTTTAAGAAATTGCTCTGCTCCTGCCCAGAGTGCCAAACCGGAAAGATTAAACACACCACCCACCATACAGCCTAAAATTAATGGATTTTTAGACAAATCCAGAATGATTTTTTTCAGCTGCATATCGTGACTGCGGGTAAATGCCAGTACCGATAAGATATTCACCAAAGGAATACACAACACCATGATCACAGCGAAGATGGTCATGCCCTGCTGATGAAATAAGCTACTGACCGCAGCAAGTCCGATATAGGTATTGAAGCGCAACAAGCCCTGAACATAGACGCCAAAACGCGCATAAGATATCTGGTACATATGGCGCAAGATATACAGTACGATACTGACCACGATCATGATACTAAATACCACCAGTACCACATCCTGAATCACATTCATCTGAATCTTGGCAGTGGCCAGATTTAAAAATAACATCACTGGAAATAGTGCATAATAATTTAACTTTTCTGCACCGCGCCAAAAGTCTTCACTCAACCATTGCCCATGCTTAAGCAGATAGCCAAAGCTGATCAAGCCAATAAGAGGAAATAAAGAAGTTAAAATAATTTGCAGCATGTGCCATCCTGGTCTGTTTCCCGTCTATTTTTCAATACCCTTTAGACGGTGCACAAAAACTAGCATATTTAGTGGCTGTTTCACCAATTAATTTAAGAAGTAAAATGCTTGAATTTTCATCAACTCATTATATTGATCTGATCATTTTTTCTAAAATCAGTAAATGTAACGGAATCAAAGGCTCTCCGACATTTTGATCTAGTGGATATGCTTCAATTTTTTCAGTCAATAGATAGCCACGGCGCTGATAATAAGCAATCAATTCTGTACGGACATTCAATACTGACATTCGAATCACTTTCTTCTGATACGTATCAATAATATAAAACTCGGCAAAATCTAGTAACTGCTTTCCATAACCCGAGTTTTGTTGGTCTGGATCAATGGCAAAACTTCCAATTTCGATAGAGTCATCGAATTCAGTCAGCCCAATACAGCCAATGATCTGATCATGATTCTCTAATACAAAAAGCTTAACATTAGTCTGTGCCAAGAGAATCATTACCTGATCACAATTAATCCGTTGACCAGCAACCATCTTATGTTCATGTGTCCAGCCACGATTGGAACGATAAGCTGTATTGATCAATACAACAATGTTCTGGATATCTGTAGTTTTTGCCAAGCGAATATTGTTATTTTTCATTATATAAATATAAAAAAAGCCAGACCGAAGTCTGACTCTAATCGTATCCGCTTCAGATGAAAAGCGAATTATTTTGGTTCAATCGGCTCAAAAGGCGTAACTACATCGGCATTTTGCGCACGATGACGCATAAAGTGATCCATTAGCACAATCGCCAGCATCGCTTCTGCAATTGGTGTCGCACGCACGCCCACGCAAGGATCATGACGGCCTTTGGTCAACACGTCTGTATCTTCACGATCGATATTAATGGTTTTACCCGGAGTAGTGATTGAAGCCGTTGGTTTCAGTGCAATCGCGACACGAATGTCCTGACCACTAGAAATACCGCCTAAAATACCACCGGCATGGTTTGCCAGAAAACCGTCTGTTGTTAACTCATCACGTGTTTCATGACCAAATTGCTCAGCGACGCCAAAACCATCGCCAATTTCAACGCCTTTGACCGCGTTAATCGACATCATGGCATGCGCAATATCTGCATCTAAACGATCGAAGACCGGTTCACCCCAACCCACAGGTACTTTAGACGCAATAATTTCAAGTTTTGCACCGCAGCTGGTGCCTTGTTCACGTAGTGAAGTCACGAGCGCTTCAAAACGTGACACGGCATCCACATCGCCACAGAAGAATGGATTGTTTGGCACTTCATCCCAGTCCAGTTTTTCTGCTTTTTCAGTACCAATTTGTGTGACATGGCCACGAATTTCAATGCCAAATTTCTCTAACAGGAATTTCTTGGCAATGGCACCCGCTGCCACACGCATCGCTGTTTCACGCGCGCTTGAACGGCCACCACCACGATAATCACGGAAACCGTACTTCTGGGTATAGGTATAGTCTGCATGACCCGGACGGAAAGTTTGCGCGATATTGCCATAATCTTTCGATTTCTGATCCGTATTACGAATCAAGAGCCCGATCGATGTTCCAGTGGTTTTACCCTCAAACACACCAGAAATAATTTCTACTTCATCCGGCTCTTTACGCTGGGTGGCAAATTTCGATGTACCCGGCTTACGACGGTCCAAATCTTTTTGCAAATCGGCTTCACACAGCTCAATACCCGGTGGAATCCCATCAACGATGGCCATCAGGCCCACACCGTGAGATTCACCACAAGTCGTCACACGGAACAGTTGCCCTATACTATTACCTGCCATGTCACACGACTCCTTATGCTTGAATAGACTGAATGAATAAATCGCGGTAAGTACGGCATTGCTGTGCAGTGAGTGCAAAGATACCTGAACCACCTTTCTGGAATTGTAACCAGTAGAAATCGACTGAATTGAAGTTCTGTTTCATCGCCCATTCCGAGTTACCGACTTCAATGACAATAAGACCGTCTTCAGTCAGGTAATCTGCCGCTTGTGCCAACATTTTACGTACAAGATCCAAACCATCCTGACCCGCAGCCAATGCCATTTCAGGTTCGTGATGGAACTCATCGGGAAGATCAGCCATATCTTCTGCATCCACATATGGTGGGTTCGATACGATTAAATCATATTGATTTTCAGCAGGAATTTTTTCGAACAGGTCAGACTCAAGCAAGGCCACATTAAACTGTTGGTTATGATGTTCACAGTTAATTTGTGCTACTTCTAAAGCATCCTTAGATAAATCAGTGGCATCGACTTCGGCTTCCGGAAAAGCATAAGCCAGAGCAATCGCGATACAACCTGAACCTGTACACATATCTAAAATACGGCGAGGCATTTTTGGATCTGGATTTTCAGGTAGATTGTTTACACCTTCACGCGCCTGATAATTTTCATCCAGGCAGTAAGGTGCAAAACGATTTTGAATCAGTTCAGCAATCGGTGAACGTGGAATCAGTACACGCTCATCCACGTAATAAGGTTTATCGTCAAAGTAGGCTAAATTCAATAAATATGAAGTTGGCATACGCTCATTGATACGGCGCTCCAACAATCCTAAAAATTCAGCTTTTTCACTTGGGAGTAATTTTGCCTCGAGAATTTCAGCATCCGCTTTCCATTCCAATGACATGCTTTGTAATACCAATGCTGAACTTTCAGCAAAATAATCTTCTGTACCTTGGCCTAAGTGCGCATCATATTGACGTAATGCTGTCACACCAAAGCGGATAAAATCACGAATTGTGCTTAGGTTTTCAGCGGCTTCCTGAATATGTTCAGGGCTAATAGTCGGTCGATCCACGTAGGGCGTCTCCAAGGTCATTTTTTTAAACGCCTTATGATACCTTGTTTTGCCTGCTTTTATAATGCTAAAAGTATGAAAAACACGAATTCTCTAGGCTCATAAAAATGATAAAATTCGTGTTTTTTTACCCAATCCTCAACCTGTCATTCTAGTTTTTTCAGAGCAAGTTCAGACAATTCAAACTATGCCTCATGTGGTGATTTATCGTGAACCTGGTGCATAGGAGCGGGATTGATAAAGATTTGCCTGATCCATAATCAAGGCCAGCATACATTGACCTTGTTGCTGTTTGGCATATTTTCCAGACACTCTTAAATTACATTGCTGCGACAGTTTACGTTCCCAAAGCACATGCTGACTGCGGATGGCCGCGGTCTGATTCGGATTCAGCTTTAGATAATTTTTATAGCTTTTCTTCAGACGTTTGTTGTGTAGTTTCAGCTCTTTCTTTAGGCATTTCTCTGCTTTAGCGGTATTACCATAACTAAAGTTCATACACTGCGAATATTCCTTGGAATATCCTACAGCAGCCTGAGTCTGAACTGCACTACCCACAAAAACTGCAACCAAAAACCATGCAAGACGCATAAAATCCCCTTTACCTAAACTGGTATAATTCCAATAAATGTTTAACAATCAATATTGTTTAAATTATCCATGAATATTAACGCAGTCCTTGCAATAATCCTATGTATTTCTCCGGCAGCAAATTAAACAGTTGTGCAATTGAAAACTGGCCTATCACCCACATATAATCCGAATTAAATCTTCAAACGAGCCCGGTCCTATGAGCTATAAGCACAATAATCTTATGGCGATGCGCCAAAATTACTGGAATGACCAGGTTTCCGGTCAGGTGCAGCAAGAAAAGGTATTTTTGCAGTCAACTTTAATCCAGCATGGTGTATTTAGCAGTGCGACACTGGACGATGCCAAATATCTGTTTTTTGGTTTGCCGAGTATTGTGATTGTAAAAGGCTATGCATTGGGTTTTATGCACGACAGTGTCCAGCACCTGATTCATCAACATATTCAAACAAATAAACAACAGTTACAACAACGATCTGAATTAAAAATCCAATTTCAAATGGCATAATGCCCTGTCTAAACTGATACAGGCTGGTGAATAAATGAAAGCTTGCCTAGCTTTTACTATGAATTCAGCGGCTTAAACTTTTTTAATACGTGCAGAAGCGCTAATATCCCCTACAATGATTTATTCTGCTTCATGCTGATGATGAAAGGATTGAGTTTACATGTCAGATCAGAACGATAAGCTTAAACAACTGAAAACCTCCTCTATGGATCGACGCTTATCGATCGCAAAGGCATCCTTGCTGGCAGGCACGCGTTGGGCGGCTTCCAGTGCAGGCTCCATATTTTCGAGTGAAGAAGAAAAAGAAAAGAAACGTAAAAAGGCCATGAAAGAGCAGGCGGATTATCTGGTTGCAGAAATTGGTAAGCTCAAAGGTTCAATCGTTAAAATCGGCCAGATGATGGCGCTGTATGGCGAACACTTTTTGCCAGAAGAAGTCACACAGGCTTTAAATACGCTCAACAACCAGACCGTGGCACTGGCTTGGCCAGCGATCAAGACACAATTACAGCAGCAGCTCGGTGCAAAGCTGAATGATCTCACCATTGATCATGAGCCTTTGGGCACTGCATCTTTAGCCCAAGTCCATCGCGCTACCCGCAAATCTGATGGCATGGAACTGGTCTTAAAAATTCAGTATCCCGGTGTGGCAGAAGCCATTGATTCAGATATGAGCCTGTTTAAAAACATGCTCAAACTGACGCGTCTGGTGCCGCAAACCCGCGAGTTCGACCAGTGGTTCGATGAAGTCCGTGAGATGATGCATCGTGAAGTGGACTATCAGATTGAAGCAGATACCACACGGCGTTTTGCGGCACGTTTAAAAGACGATCCGCGCTATATCGTGCCGATGATTATTGATGAGTATTGCTCTGATCGCGTGCTGTGCATGACTTTCGAACGCGGTGTGCCGATCAATAGCCCAGTAATGTTGTCTCTGCCACAAGAACGCCGCAACCAGTTGGGTGAAGCATCGTTAGAAATTGCCGTACGTGAAATTTTTGAATGGGGTGAAATGCAGACCGATCCGAACTTTGGGAATTATCTGGTTCGTCTGGGCAATGGCGAAGATATTCCTGACAAGATTGTCCTGCTCGACTTTGGTGCCATCCGTCAGTTTGACCAGCATTTGCTCAGCGTCGCGCGAAATCTGATTCAGGCCGGTTATCATCACGACTCAGACATGATGGTCAAAGCCATGACCGGTTATGAGTTTTTTGATTCAATTCCGCAAAGCATCAAGCCGGATATGGCCAAGGTCTTTTTACTGGCCACTGAGGCTTTTAGCTCACCATTGAATAATCAGGAGCTGCCAGCTAATGTGATGGATCAACATAATCGTTATGACTGGAAAAAAAGCCAATTGCATAGCCGTGTCATGCAACAGGCTTCAAGATCTATGGCTTCGCGTTATTTCAGTGTTCCACCCAAGGAATTTATGTTTATTAGTCGTAAATTCATCGGTGCATATACCTTTATGACCGTGATTGATGCCAAAACCAATGTGCGTGCCATGATCAAAAATTACCTTTGATACCCTAATAGACGCTACATAGAAACCCGGATGATTTTGTCATCCGGGTCAATTTTTATTCAAAAATAATTTTCTCTTTTCTTGTTTTTAATTATATTTTCATAAACTTAGCTTACCATCTATTAACTTTTAATAACTTAAAAATTGTCAATCATTCATGTCAGCGATGACATGGTTTTTTCTTGGCGTGCATGTCAGCATGAATAAAATAACGTGACAACACCCATAGGATAATCAAAATGAATAATATGGTGAACAAAGCTCAAGGATTTGGCTTGTCCATGCTGACCAAAATTGCGGGTAGCGAAATATTAGATCAATTAAAGCTGCGTAAATTTATAGAAAAATCCCTGTATCAAAGTTCCAAAGCAGGATTTAAAACCCTGAGTCAAACCCAGAAAATCCTGAAATCTGGCCAGAACATTCAAAAACAGCGTCTCCCCCCTCAATCTAAAGCACTGTTTGATCTAAACCTGTCTGTAGAACAGCAACTGACCTGCGATGCGATGCAGAAATTTGCTCAAGAGGTACTTTATCCATTGGCGCATGCTGCCGATCAGCAGGAAATATTTCCGTATGAACTGTGGCAATATAACACCGATCTCGGTCTGAATTTCTATGCCTTGCCCGAAGCTTTAGGGGGTATCGCCTGCGAACAGAATATTGTCAGTAATATTTTAATTGCACAACATTTGGCTCGCGGGGATTTCAGTTTGACTGCCGGTTTACTGTCTAGCTTTAGTGTGATCAATGCCATTACCCGCTGGGGTTCAGAGCAGATTCAGGCAAAATATCTTGGTGCTTTCGCAGAAAATCCAGAGCTGAAAGCAAGCTTTGCGGTACAGGAAGAAACCGCCGCATTTAATCCGTATCAACTAAAAACTCAAGCGATTGCTCATCAGGCGCATTATCTGATTAGCGGTGAAAAGACCTTGGTCATGCTCGGAGAAAATGCGGATCTTTATCTGGTCAGTGCCGATCTAGACGGAACACCTGAGGTCTTTGTGGTACAACGTGACCATAGCATTACTGCAAAAAAATCCCCTGCCATGGGTCTAAAAGCAACTGAAAGCGTCACACTTCAATTTAAAAATACACCAGCGCAGCGTTTGGGTGATGATGATTTCGATTATCATACTTTCGTTGATTTAGGCAATTTGATGTGGTGTGCCATGGCCGTCGGCACTTGTGAAGCCGTGAAAAAATACTGCATACAATATGCCAATGAACGGACTGCCTTTGGCGAGCCCATTTCCCATCGTCAGAGTGTCGCTTTTATGATTGCTGATATGGCGATTGAAATTGATGCCATGCAGATGCTGATTTTCAATGCTGCCAGTCTGGCTGAATCCGGCCAACCTTTTCATCGTGAAGCTTATCTGGCACGTTTACTCTGCGCAGAAAAATCCATGAAAATCGGTACAGATGGCGTGCAGATTTTGGGTGGTCATGGCTTTACCAAAGAACATCCGGTCGAGCGCTGGTATCGAGACCTCAGAGCCACTGCGATTGTTCATTCTGGCCTACATGCCTGATCGGAGAATAAAGAAAACTATCATGAATCTACAAAATCCAAAAAAATTCAGACTCCTGATTGATCAAGCGCACGAAGTTGCACTCAATGTACTCCGCCCTATTTCGCGTAAATATGATAAGGCTGAACACACTTATCCTAAAGAGCTGGATATGCTGGCCTCCATCGTAGATGGTATGAACCAAGGCAGTGAAGGTATGAATGCGGGCGCAGCAGTGAATAAACGGGGCGAGACCGACAGCAGCAATAAAAATGGTATTAATATGTCTACTGCCCTGAGTATTATTGAAATGTGCTATGGCGATACGGGTTTATTGCTGTCTATGCCACGTCAAGGTTTAGGAAATTCAGCCATTGCAGCGGTGGCAAATGAAGAACAGCGACAACGTTTTCATGGGACTTGGGCAGCCATGGCGATTACCGAACCAGGTTTCGGCTCAGATTCTGCTGCAATTCGCACCACTGCGACCAAAGATGGTGATGACTATATTTTAAATGGTGAGAAGATTTTTGTGACCTCTGGGGAACGTGCCGATGCGGTTGTGGTCTGGGCAACATTAGATAAAAAACTGGGACGATCGGCAATTAAATCATTTGTGGTGACCAAAGGTACGCCCGGAATGAAGGTTGAACGACTGGAACATAAGTTAGGAATTAAAGCTTCGGATACTGCCACGATTCGTCTGATCAATTGTCGAGTACCTGCGGCAAACTTGCTCGGTCATGCAGAAATCGATGTTGCCAAGGGCTTTGCCGGTGTAATGGAAACCTTTGATAATACCCGGCCATTGGTCGCTGCCATGGCAATTGGCTGTGCCAAAGCCTCGCTGGAACGTATCAAGGAAATTTTTAAGGATCAACTGGATTCCAGTTATGTCACGCCCTATTTACAAAGCTCCAATATCGCTGCACAAATCTATCGTATGGAAGCAGAATGGGAAGCTGCGCGCTTGCTGATGCTCAAAGCGGCGTGGATGGCAGATAATCATAAACCGAATTCACGTGAAGCATCTATTGCAAAGGCCAAAGCTGGACGTATGGGGAATGAAATCACCTTAAAATGTGTAGAATTGGCAGCTGCGGTAGGCTATAACGAAACTGAACTGTTAGAAAAATGGGCACGTGATTCCAAGATTCTGGATATTTTTGAAGGTACCCAGCAGATTCAGCAACTGATTACGCTCGACGCGAACTGGGTAAATCTTCGAGTGAGCTAAAATAAAACTTTATCGAAGAAAAATTGAAGGAAAAAGATGGATTTTTTAAAGTTTTCGGACTATAAAAATTCCATCTTCTTTTATGTCATGTGCTATGTATTCTATTCGTCCCCTTCAGCCTCAAGATAATGCTCAAATTGCCAAGATTATTCGTGACGTTTCCATGGAGTTTGGTCTGGCAGCGGAGTCCGGTTGCGCTGTAGGTGATTCAATTCTGGATCACCTGTATGACGTATATCAACAGCCAAATTCTGCCTATTGGGTCATTGTTGATGAACAGGATCAGGTTTATGGCGGTGGTGGTATTGCTCCACTACAAGGTGACCACAATATTCTAGAAATACAGAAAATGTATTTTCTACCAGCCATTCGTAGATATGGCTTTGCAAAACAGATTTTGAATTTGGCCTTTGATTTTGCCCAACAACATAAATTTGAACGGATTTATATCGAGACTACCAAAAACCTTTGGCAAGCGGTGAAGCTGTACGAGAACTTAGGTTTTGAGCATCTGGATCGGCCTGAAGGCGACACTGGCCATAGTCAAGCCTGTGAAATCTGGATGCTTAAAAACCTAGCCTAATCGATGTCGATCCTCATCTTATCCATAACACCAAGAAAAGCCTTAAATAAATCTCTATTCCAACCGGCTTTTCTTTGATCACCTCTTCATAAATCATCCATGATTCAAGCAGATCTGCTTTGACTTTGTAAACAAATCATATAATTTCTTGACGATTTTTATACATCTTCCTAAGATCAGTTTAATTTTAAAAATACATGGAAGCTGAAAGTTGTTAGGCAAATTTTCTGTTAGAAAAAACTTATTATTACCAGTATTCAATAGCACAATTTTTAAAATTGGGCTGCTTGGTCTAAGTACCGTGTTTTTTAGTGCCTGTTCTTCTCTTGGCGGCAATTCTTTAGAAAAACGTTCTGCTCAACTGTCTAAAGGAATTCAGACAGCCTACGGTGTTCCAGCAACCACCGCAACTCGCGTTTCACCTTTGATTATTCAGAATGCAGAAAAAAATCGTCTGGATCCATTACTTGTAGCAGCCGTAATTCGTCAGGAGTCAACTTATCGTAGCCAAGTGGCTTCACATGCTGGAGCTGTTGGCCTCATGCAAATTATGCCAAGATATTGGCAAGCGACTTGTGGTGATGATTTATATAATGAAGCTATAAATATTTCATGTGGTAGCCATATTCTTTCTCGTTATCATGAATCCAGTGGCAGCTTAGAAAAAGCACTGGGCTATTATAATGTAGGTCCGACTGCCTATGAGAAAAACCGTAAAATGCGTAAGCAAGGCAAACGTTATGCACAACAAGTGAAACAGCATAAAAAAGATCTGAAGAATGTAATTTAATTTATCTTTAACATAATGCTTGAATCAGTTTAAAACGGCTTTGTTGCATAAAGGTTTGAAAGGCTGAGTTCCCTTAAGCTACTCAAATTTAAGAGACAACTTGGGTATGAGGGCGACCTAATTCTGTGAATTTATTCAAGACTGCCATGCGTGCATGGATCT